>JAGRMK010000351.1:0-9335 GCA_020441345.1 Paracoccaceae bacterium | reverse complement strand
CTCACCGTTTCCACGCTGGATATCGACCCGCGTCCCCGCAGGCGCGGCGGCCACCCGGACCTGACCGCGCCGCTGCTGGAAGAGCTTTTCGCGCAACCCGGCAATACCGTAGCCGCGCTGCGGGCCGGCAAACGATTTGAACAGCGCCTGCGTCCGCAGCCGCTGCTGGATATCCCCGACCTGCCGCAGGGTGCGGCCTGGGTGATCACCGGCGGATTTGGCGGTATCGGGCAGACCGTGGCCGAGGCGCTGATCACCGCATCCGGCGCGCGGGTGGCGTTGATCGCCCGCACCCCGCTGCCGGATCGCGCCGACTGGCCTGCCCATCGTGAGAACCCCGCCGACCCGGTCGCGCGCCGCATCCTGGCGGTCGAACGCCTGGAGGCACTGGGCGCCGAGGTCATGGTCGCTGCCGCCGACGTGTGCAACATCGACGAGATGCGCGACGCGCTGGCCACCGTGCGCGCCCGGTTCGGCCCAATTCACGGCGTGATCCACGCCGCCGGGACAATTGACGACGCGCCCCTGCTGGCGAAGACCGTGGGTTCGGTGGAAAGCGTCTTCGCGCCCAAGGTCCATGGGCTTCGGGTTCTGGATGCCCTGCTGCCCGATGGCGCGGTGGATCGGATCGTGGTGTTTTCCTCGACCTCGACGCTGACCGCCCCGGCGGGACAGGTCGATTACGTCGCCGCCAACGAATACCTGAACGCCTTTGCGCGCGCGCGGCAGGGCAAGACACGGGTTCTATCGTTGAATTGGGGCATCTGGGCCGAGGTCGGCATGGCCGCCGAGGCCATGGCCGCTCGGCTGGGGCAGGGGCCGGTTCTGCCGGATACGCCGGTTTCAGTGCCACTGCTGGAAACCACGGGCTTCGACGCAGGGATGAATCGCCAGTTCAAGGCCACCTATACCCCCGAGATGTGGCTGCTCGATGAGCACCGCACAAAGGATGGCATGGCGCTGGTTCCCGGCACCGGCATTCTGGAAATCGCCGTGCAATCGCTGCATGGGCAAGGCGAGGTTGAACCCTTCGAGATCAGCGATCTGACGTTTTTCCGCGCGCTGGAGATAAATGAACCGCGCGAGATCCGCGTGACACTGGACCGCACCGACGCAGGCTATGATTTTGCGCTGCGCTCTGCCGTGACACTGCGCGGTCGCACGGGCTTCGCGTTGAACGCACAGGCCCAGATCGGGATGGGCGGCATCGCGTGTCCCGCACCCCTGGACGTAGCCGCGATCGTGGCGCGTTGCGAGAAGTCCATCGCCGAGGATCCGAACGGCCTCGTCACCGGGCAAGAGGCGCATCTGTCCTTCGGCCCACGCTGGCGGGTGCTGAACCGGCGCGCCTTTGGCCAGGGCGAGGGGATCGCGCATCTGTCGCTGCCCGCCGCGTTCCGCGACGATCTGGGGCAGGGCTACGTGCTGCACCCCGCTCTGACCGACATCGCGACCGGCTGGGCAATGGAGCTGATCGACGGATATCAGGGCCGCGCGCTCTGGGTGCCGGTGTCCTATGGCCGCGTGCGGGTCTTTCGCGCCTTGCCCGCCGAGATCGTCAGCCATGTGCGCATAAAGCCCGCCGAACCCGGTTTCGCCAGCTTCGATATCACCCTGGCCACCCCCGACGGGCAGATCTGTGCCGAGATTGCGCGCTTTACCATCAAGCGGCTGGATGCGGGTTTTGGCACGCCCGCACCGCTGCTGCCCTCCGAGGTTCGGTTTGACGAGACCAGCGGCGAAGACCGGGTGTTAACCCCTGGCGAGGAACGTTTGGCGCGCAATCTGGCAATGGGTATCACCCCGCAAGAGGGCGCCAGCGCGTTCCTGCGGGCCCTGTCGCTCGACCGTCCGCAGGTGGTGATTTCGTCTCTGACGTTGCCGGAACTGATCGCCGAGGCCACGCAAACGCCGGGTGCGGATATCGAAGAAGGCCAGAAATTCGACCGCCCCGACCTGGACAGCGCCTATGTCGAACCGCGCAACGATATCGAACGGATGCTGGTTGGCATGTGGGAGGAATTGCTGGGCGTGCAGGGCGTCGGTGTCGCGGACAGTTTCTTTGACCTTGGCGGTCACTCGCTGATCGCCGTTCGGCTGTTCGCGCGGGTCAAGAAAACCTGGGCGGTCGATTTCCCGATCTCGGTTCTGTTCGAGGCCCCGACGGTGGAAAAGGTCGCCGCGATGGTCGCCGAGGTGGCGGGCATCACCGAAACCGGCGATGCGCCCGCCCCCGGCAAGCCGGCTCGGCGCTTCGAATTCCTGGTGCCCATGCACGAGGGCGAGGGCGGGCCGAAAACACCGTTCTTCCTGGTCGCGGGGATGTTCGGCAACGTGCTGAACCTGCGGCATCTTGCGCAACTGCTGGGCACAGACAGGCCGTTCTACGGGTTGCAGGCGCGCGGGCTTCTGGGCGGGGCGACGCCCCACGCCCGGCTCGACGAGGCCGCGCGCGATTACCTGGCCGAACTGCGGCAGGTGCAGCCAAAGGGGCCCTATCTGCTGGGCGGATTTTCGGGTGGGGGCCTGACGGCGCTGGAAATGGCGCGGCAGTTGCGGGCCGAAGGCGAAAACGTCCGGCTGTTGACGATGCTCGACACGCCCGTGCCATTGCGCCCCGCTTTGAGCCGGGCCGACAAGGCGCTGATCAAGCTGCATGAGTTCCGCCGCAAGGGGCCAGGTTACGTGACCGAATGGATGCAGGCTCGCCGCGACTGGAAAGACCAAATGGCGCGTCGTGCCGAAGAGGGCGAAACGGAAGTAGGCGGGTTCCAGAACCAGGCGATCGAGGCCGCGTTCCGCGATGCCCTTCCGCATGTCGCGCTGACCGAATACGACGCGCCGGTTGCATTGTTCCGGCCACCATTGGACCGGCATTGGAAAGTGAGTGGCGGACGATGGGTCAGCCAGGCCAAGGAATACGTGTATGATGATAACGACTGGTCGCGCTGGATGCCGCGCTTGACGGTGCACGAGGTTCCTGGCGATCACGATTCGATGGTGCTGGAACCCAACGTGCGGGTAATGGCGTCGAAATTGCGGGCCCTGATCGCGGAGGCGGAAGCATGAGCTCGGTTCTATGCGTCATTCTCAACTGGCGAACGGCCGAGATGACCCTGCGCGCCGCGCAATCGGCGATGACCGCGATGCAGGGCATCGACGGCGCGATCACGATTGTCGACAACGACAGCCAGGACGGCTCGTTCGAAGCGATGACCGAGGCCGCGCGCGACTGGCCGCGCGTGCGCGTGTTGCAATCGGGGCGCAATGGCGGATACGGCGCAGGCAACAATTTCGGCATTCACGCTGGCCTGCCCGACGGGTCGAAACCCGATTTCGTTTATATCCTGAACTCGGACGCCTTTCCCGCGCCCGACGCGATCCGGGCGCTGAAGGACTATCTGGAAACGCATCCCGACGCCGGGTTCGCGGGCAGCCATATTCACGGTGAAGCCGGAGAGCCGCATACAACCGCCTTCCGCTTTCCGTCGATTGCCAGCGAATTCGAGGGTGCGGCGAAAACCGGACCGATCTCGCGGTTGCTGAAAAACGCCATCGTCGCACCCGATCTGCCGACCGTAACCACGCGGGTCGACTGGCTGGCCGGGGCCAGCGTGCTGATGCGGCGGACGGTGCTGGATCAGATCGGTCTCTTTGACGAGACGTTTTTCTTGTATTTCGAGGAGACCGACCTGTGTCATCGTGCCGCACGCGCGGGATGGCCCACGGTCTATGTCGTGGAAAGCCGGGTGATGCATATCGGCTCGGTGAGCACTGGCATGAAAACCTGGAAACGAGTGCCAAGCTATTGGTTTTCCTCGCGTCGTTACTATTTCGAAAAGAACCATGGGCGGGTCTACGCGCTCTGCGCGACGCTGGCGCATGTTGCTGGGCTGGGTGTTTACGGTCTGCGCAGAATACTGCAACGCAAGCCGCGCCAGTCGCCGCCACATTTTTTCCGCGATCTCGTGAAACACAGTTGGGGAACGCGTCTTTCGCAGGAGAGTTAAAATGACCCCGTTTTCAAGTGTTCTGGTCGGTAATGAATCGCTGCTGGTGCAGTGTGCAAAGATCTTGCTGGGGCGTGGCCATGTCATCCATACCGTCGTCAGTCACAATGCGGATGTGATCGCCTGGGCCGAGGGGGCGAAGATCCCGGTCGTGGCGCCGGGCAAGGGGCTGGAAGACCGGGTTGCGGGATCGTTCGACTGGCTCTTGTCGATTGCCAACCTGTCGATCCTGCCCGACGCCTTGCTGGCCCGCGCGTCGCAAGGCGCGGTCAATTTTCACGACGGACCGCTGCCGCGCTACGCGGGGCTGAACGCGCCGGTCTGGGCCCGGTTGAACGGCGAGACGCAACACGGCATCACCTGGCACCTGATCGAGGGTGGCGTCGATGAAGGCGACATCCTGGAACAGGCGTTTTTTGACATCAGCGAGGATGACACAGCATTTTCGCTGAACGCGCGCTGCTATGGTGCGGCGATCGACAGCTTTCCCGCCGTGGTCGCGGCGCTGGAAAGCGGCGCGCCGAACCGGCGCAAGCAGGATCTGTCGCAACGCACGCTATGCCTGAAGAACGACCGCCCCGAAGCCGCCGCTCGGCTGGATTTCTCGCGCCCGGCAGCGGAACTGCTGCGCCTGGTTCGCGCGCTGGATCATGGCGGCTACTGGAACCCGCTGGCGTTGCCCAAGATCGAAACAGCGGCGGGTGTGTTTGCCGTCGGTCAGGCCAGCCTTGCAACGGGCACGGGCGAACCCGGAACCGTGCTGGAAGCGGGCGAAGATCTGCTGATCGCCTGCGCAGACGGCGCGATCCGGCTGTCGGACCTGACCGATCTGGCCGATGCACCGGTTGCGGCAGGCGCCGTGGCCACACTGGGCGAGCGTTTGCCGCAACCCGACGCCAGGCTTTTGAACGAGGCGATTGCCCGCGTCACTCCGGGCGAAACCCATTGGCGCAAGGCCCTGACCGGGTTCGCGCCGGTTGATCTGCAGGGCGCACGACCCGCCGGCGCCGGGCTTGCGACGCGCGTCCTTTCGGGTGTCAGCGCGCGGCGCGCGGCGGCGATCCTCGCCAGCTATGCGCCGGGTGGATGGGCCTATGCCGCCGCCGAAACCACCGAATTGCACAACAAGACACCGCGCTATATCCGCGCCTGGGTTCCGATGACCCTGGCGGGCAACACGCTGGCGGCGCTGGAAACCGGCATCGCGGAAACCGCCGCGGCGACCGCGCGCTTTCCGGCCTATCCCTGTGACCTGATCTGGCGCGACCCGGCGCTGGTGCCGATCACGATGCCCGCGCTGGGCCTGGCAGAAGGCGGCAGGCATATCGACGGAACCGCGCTTTGCGTGATCGACGGCGCCGATGGTGTCGCACTTTCGGCCGATCTGTCGCGCATGGACGAGGCGACGCTTGAGCTCTGCGTCGCGCGCGTTCTTCATCTGGCCGGTGCCGAAACCGAAACCCCGCTGGCGCATCTGGATCGCATCAGCGCCCCCGAACGCGCCCTGATCGAACGCCTCAACAACACCGAACGCGCCTTCGACACCGCAACGATCCCGCAGATGTTCGAAGCGCAGGTCGCCCGCAGCCCGGATGCGCCCGCTCTGGTGTTCGAGGGTCAAACCCTCAGCTACGCGCAGTTGAACGCACGCGCCAACGCGGTTGCGCATGTGCTGCAAGGCATGGGTGTGGGGCCAGATGTGCCGGTCGCCCTGTGCACCCGCCGCGCGCCCGAGCTGCTGATCGGAGCTTTGGGCATCCTGAAGGCGGGTGGCGCCTATGTGCCGATGGATCCGTCCTATCCCGCCGACCGGCTGCGGCATTTCCTGACCGACAGTGCCGCACCGGTGATCGTCACGCAATCGGCGCTGATCGATGCGCTGCCGGACCACACCGGCGAGTTGCTGGTTCTGGACACCGATACACGACTTGCCAGTGCACCCGTCACGAACCCGGAACACGGCGCCGCGCCGGAAAACCTTGCGTATCTTATCTATACCTCGGGCTCGACGGGTCTGCCAAAGGGCGTGATGGTCGAACACCGCAATGTCGCCAACTTCTTTGCCGGGATGGATGACCGCATTCAGCACGATCCGGCAGGCGTCTGGCTGGCGGTGACTTCGCTGTCGTTCGACATTTCCGTGCTAGAGCTTTTCTGGACGCTGGCGCGTGGCTTCAAGCTGGTGCTGACCTCGGACGAGGACCGCATGATGGTCTCTGGCGGGTCGATGCCGATATCCGAAAAGCCCATGGATTTCAGCCTGTTCTACTGGGGCAACGACGATGGACCCGGCCCGCAGAAATACGAATTGCTGCTGGAAGGTGCCAAGTTCGCCGATACGCACGGATTCCGTGCCGTCTGGACGCCCGAACGGCATTTCCATGCCTTCGGTGGCCCCTATCCGAACCCCTCGGTGACTGGCGCGGCCGTGGCGGCGGTGACGAAAAACATCGCCGTGCGCTCTGGCTCGATCGTCGCACCGCTGCACCATCCGCTGCGCATCGCCGAGGAATGGGCGGTGATCGACAACCTGACGAACGGGCGCGCGGGTCTGGGTATTGCCTCGGGCTGGCATCCGGTGGATTTCGTGCTGCGGCCGGAAAACTCGGTGCCGAACAACAAGGCGGCGATGTTCGACACCATCGACAAGGTGCGCAAACTCTGGCGCGGCGAGGCGGTCGATTTCGATCACAACGGCGAAACCCGGTCGGTGCAATCCCTGCCACGCCCGGTGTCCCGGGAACTGCCCTTGTGGCTGACCATCGCCGGAAACCCGGATACCTGGCGCGAGGCGGGCGAGATCGGCGCGAATGTTCTGACGCATCTGTTGGGCCAATCGATCGACGAGGTCGCGGGCAAGATCAAGATCTATCACGAGGCGCTGCGCAAGGCGGGCCACGACCCCAAGGATTTCAGCGTCACCCTGATGCTGCACACCTATGTCGCCCGCACCCGCGAGATCGCCCGCGAAACCGCACGCAAACCGATGAAGAACTACCTTCTGGCGGCTGCCGGACTGGTCAAGCAATACGCCTGGGCATTCCCGGCGTTCAAAAAGCCGAAGGGTGTTGAAAACCCGATGGATATCGACCTGCGCAGCCTGAGCCAGGACGAAGTCGACGGCATCCTGGAATTCGCCTTCAACCGCTATTTCGAGGACTCTGGCCTTTTCGGCACGGTTGACGACTGCCTGCGCCGCGTCGAGCAGCTCAAGGCCATCGGGGTAGACGAGATCGGATGCCTGATCGACTACGGCATCCCGACGCAGCAGGTGCTGGAGGGGCTCTTCCCGCTGGCTGAGGTTCTGCGGCGCTCGAACGCCCCGGCACAACTGGCCGAGGATGATTTTTCGCTGTCCGCCCAGATTGTCCGCCACGGGGTCACGCATCTGCAATGCACGCCGTCCATGGCGCGGATGCTGGTCACCAATGACGAGGCACGCGTGGCCCTGGGTCGTGTCGATCACCTGATGATCGGTGGCGAGGCGCTGCCCGGTGCGCTTGCGGCGGATCTGGCACAGATCACCGGAAATCCGGTGCAGAACATGTATGGACCGACCGAAACGACCATCTGGTCCACCACCGCCACATCGACGGGTGGCGACGGGGTGGTCGGCATCGGCTCGCCCATCGCGAACACGACGCTGCATGTGCTGGATGATGCCCGCAACCCCGTGCCGGTTGGAACCGAAGGCGAATTGTGGATCGGCGGTGCGGGTGTGACGCGCGGCTATTGGCAACAGCACGAGCTGACGGCAGAGCGGTTCATCGACAACCCGTTCGCGCCTGGCCGTCTGTATCGCACGGGCGACCTGGTGCGGCTGCGGGCCGATGGCACGGTCGATTTCCTCGGCCGCGCGGATCATCAGGTCAAGATCCGCGGCTATCGGATAGAACTGGGCGAGATCGAAACCGCGCTCGATGCGCAACCCGGCGTCACGCAGAGCGTCGTTATCGCGCGGGAAGAAACGCCAGGCGATGTCCGTCTGGTCGCCTATGTCATCGGATCCGCGGAGGGCAGCGCGCTGCGCGCCGCGCTGGCGGAACGGATGCCGGCGCATCTGGTGCCGGCGCATATCGTCAAGCTCGATCGCTTCCCGCTGACGCCGAACAAGAAGATTGACCGCAAGGCTCTGCCTGCGCCCGGTGTGGTGCGGCCCGCCGTTATCGCGGCACCCGTCGCGGCCAATGGCGGTGACACGCTGGCGCGGATTGCAACGATCTGGCGCGGTGTCCTGGGTCTGGCCGAGGTCAAACCGGGGGACAATTTCTTCGCGCTGGGCGGCCATTCGCTGCTGGCGGTGCAAGCGCATCGCGAAATCCGCGAGGCTCTGGCGCTGCCTGGCCTGTCGATCACCGACGTGTTCCGTTTCCCGGTTCTGTCGGCGTTGGCCGGTCACATCGACAGCAAGCTGAAGCCTGTGACCTCCGCGCCGCAACCCGCCGCGGCTCCGCTTGACACCGAGGCCGCGCGCGGTCGCCAGGACGCCATGTCGCGCCGCCGTGCGATGCGGGCCGAGCGGCTGAGCCGCTTGGGGTGACGCACGGCGCACATCCGACGAACCGCCGCCAGATGCCAGAGGCGCTGGCGGCGGATGTTTTCGATCCGGGGCTTGCCGTCGCCTGGGCCGAAATCGCACGGGCCGATCCGGCAACGTTGTTTGACATCGAGCGGGCGGCGATGCGGTCCGCCGTGCCGCACCGCCAGCGCGAATTCACCGCCGGTCGAATCGCCGCGCGGGCGGCAATGGGCCGCGATCTGGCTATTCCGATGGCCGACGACCGCTCACCGCTCTGGCCCACCGGAGCAAACGGATCGATCAGCCACGCGGGCGGTTGGGCGATTGCCATCGCCGGGCAGCCAGAACAGATGCTGGGCGTGGATCTGGAGCGGGACGAACCGCTTCCTGGCGAGGTTCTCGACTCGGTTCTGACGCCGACCGAACGGGCGTGGTTTGGGTCGGATGCGGATACTTGGGCGCGAGTCATCTTCAGCGCCAAGGAATGCGCCTATAAGGCGCAATATCCCCGATCGCGGCAGATCTTCGGGTTCGACGCATTCGAAATCACCCTGAACCCCAGTCGCGGGTCATTCCATGCCAAGTTTCAGCAAGCCATCGCGCCCTTTGCCATGGGCGATCGGTTGGCCGGGCGGTTTTCACGGGCGGGCGGGTATATCCTGACCGGGATCGTAGCCTGACCACCGCGCCGCGCCGCGCCCGGCCCAACGGCCCGTGGCAAGGCAGGCGGTCAACAGATAGCCGCCGGTCGGGGCCTCCCAATCCAGCATTTCGCCCGCGGCAAAAACCCCCGGCAGGGCCGCGAG
>JAGRMK010000350.1:450-4211 GCA_020441345.1 Paracoccaceae bacterium | reverse complement strand
GCCGGCTCGCGCCCAACCCATCGACCCGCGCCTGTTGCAAGCCACGGAATCGGTGGTTCTGGCCAATGTCGCGACCGGAGATGCACAAATCGACGCAGTGGCGCTGGCCGGGTTGCGTGGCCTGTCCACGGCATTGTTCCGGCGTTCGTCGGTCGAACCGGCGGACCCGATGACGGTGGACGTCGAGACCGACGACCTGTCGCTGTTCCCGTTTCTCTACTGGCCAGTGACCGAAACCAGCCCGATTCCCAGTGCCGATGCCTATGCACGCATCAACCGCTATCTGCGGTCGGGCGGAATGATCTTGTTCGATACCCGCGACGCCGAGGTCGCGCGGTTGACCGGCGGCACCACCCCCGCCGCCCGGCGCCTGCAACGCATTGCCGCTGGGATGGATATTCCGCCCCTGGAACCGGTCCCAGCGGATCACGTCCTGACCCGGACCTTTTTCCTGCTGGGCGAGTTTCCGGGCCGTTATCAAGGCGGCACCGTCTGGGTCGAGGCCGCGCCCGAAGGCGCCGAACGCGCCGAGGGGATGCCGTTTCGCAACCTAAATGACGGGGTGACGCCGGTGGTGATCGGCGCGAACGACTGGGCCGCCGCCTGGGCGGTGGATGACGCGGGCATGCCTCTCTTGCCGGTCGGGCGGGGCACAACCGGCGAACGACAGCGTGAAATGGCGATACGGTTCGGGATCAACCTGATCATGCATGTGCTCTCGGGCAACTACAAATCCGATCAGGTGCATGTGCCTGCGCTGCTGGAAAGGTTGGGCCAATGAACGGCGCCTCGGTGATCTTCGATCCGCTGCTGGGCTGGCCGTTCATCGCCGCGCTCGCGGTGCTGGCGGCGCTGGTGACGGGTCTGGCGTTGTGGCGGCGGCTGGCGGGGTGGGCGCTGCGTGGCCTTGGCCTGGTGCTGATCCTGTTGGCGCTGGCGAATCCGTCGTTGCAGACCGAGGATCGCGACAGTCTGCCGGATATCGCGCTGATCCTGAGCGACGTGACCGGGTCGAACCGCCTTGCCGGGCGCCCCCAGCAGGTCGAGACGGCAACCGCCCACCTGCGCGCCGAGCTGGCGCGGTTGGGGGTCGAAGAGCGTATCGTCACGGTGCCAGACGCCCCCGACAACGGGGGCTCGCAAATCAACACCGCGCTGGAGGCGGCGCTGGCCGAGGTGCCACGGGACCGGCTGGCGGGGGTGTTCGTGGTCTCGGACGGGCTGGCGCATGATCCGGTCGCCGCCGACCTGCCCGCGCCCGCGCATCTGGTGCAGACCGGCGAGGCGGGCGACTGGGATCGCCGCTTGATCGTGCGCAACGCGCCTGCCTATGGCATTCTGGGCGAAACCCTGCGTCTGATCGTGCGCATCGACGATGAGGGCGCGGTCCCCGAGGCGCTGCGCGGTCTGCCGGTGCGGGTCGGTTTCGCGTTGAACGGTGAAGAGATGCAATATGCCTCGGCCCCGGTGGGGCGGGACATGGGGCTGGATCTGACGTTGAATCACGGCGGCATGAACGTGCTGCATTTCACGCTGGACGCCGCGCCGGGGGAACTGACCGATCGCAACAACTCCGCCGTGGTGCAGATCAACGGCATCCGCGACCGGCTGCGCGTGCTGCTGGTCTCGGGCGAGCCGCATACCGGCCAACGCACCTGGCGCAACCTGCTGAAATCCGATCCGGCGGTCGATCTGGTGCATTTCACCATCCTGCGCCCGCCAGACCGCCAGGATGGCGTGCCGGTCAACGAACTCTCGCTGATTGCGTTTCCGACGCGCGAATTGTTCGTTGAGAAAATCGACGAATTCGACCTGATCATCTTCGACCGCTACAGGCGGCGCGGGATCCTTCCGAATGCTTATTTCGAAAATATCCGAAGATATGTGACCGAAGGCGGCGCGCTGCTGATCGTCGGCGGGCCGGAGCTGGCCAGTGCGGACAGCATCTATCATTCGCCGCTGGGCCAGATCATGCCTGCCGAACCCACCGCGCGGGTCTTCGAGCAACCCTTTACCCCGCATCTGTCACGCATCGGTCAACGCCATCCGGTGACTGCCGGGCTCGATGCCGATTGGCCGGCGACCACCGGCGATCTGCCGGGCTGGGGGCGCTGGCTGCGGCAGATCGATCTTGCGCCGACCTCGGGCGAGGTGACGATGCTGGGCATCGGCGAGCGCCCGCTGCTGATCCAGAACCGGGTGGGCGATGGGCGCATCGCGGTGCTGGGCTCGGACCAGGCATGGCTCTGGGATCGCGGGTTCGAGGGCGGCGGGCCACAGGCCGAATTGCTGCGCCGACTTGCGCACTGGATGATGGGTGAGCCGGATCTTGAAGAAGAGGCGCTTGGCGCCGAGGCCCAGGGCCTGACGATGCGCATCACCCGCCGCTCATTGGGGGACGGACCGCATTCGGTGGTGATCATCCGCCCCGACGATTCCGAGGTGACGCTTGACCTGTCCGAGACCGCGCCCGGTCGCTTCACCGCCACCTGGCAGGGCGACGAGCCGGGTCTCTATCGGCTGCGCGCGGGGGACGGGAACGAAGCCCTCGACACCGTCGCGGTTCTGGGCACCGCGAACCCCCGCGAATACGAGCGGGTTGTGGCCGACGCCGCGCCGCTGGCACCCTTGCTGGCGTCGTCGCGTGGCGGCGTCGCGGCACTGGTCGCGGGCTTGCCCGAACTGCGTGCGGTCGAGAGCGGGCGGCAGGCCTTCGGGCGCGGCTGGCTGGGCATTACCCCGCGCGGCGCCTATGTCACGACCGATCTGCGACTGACCCCGTTCCTGCCGGCCTGGGCGTGGTTGCTGCTGGGCGTGGGCCTGTTCCTGGGTGGCTGGCTGCGCGAGGCGCGGCGCTGATGGCCGGTACGCCGCCAGTTCCGGCCAGGATCGCGGCGGTTTGGGCGCGGTATCCGGGTGCGATGCGCGGCCGGTTTCAGACGCTGCGCGGGTTGATCTACACGGTCGCCGCCGAAACCGAAGGCGTCGGCCCGCTGACCGAAACCCTGAAATGGGGTCAGCCCGCCTATCTGACCGAGGCAAGCCGCAGCGGAACGACGATCCGGCTGGGCACGGTCAAGTCGGCGCCGGCCGCCTGTGCGGTGCTGGTGTCTTGCCAGACGACGCTGATCGAGTCGTTTCGGGCCCAGTTTGCCGGGGATCTGGCCTTCGACGGAAATCGCGCCATGGTTCTTGTGCCGGATCGCGGCTTGCCGGTCGGGGCCTTGAGGCTGTGTCTCTTGTCGGCGTTGACCTATCACGCCGCGAAACGGGCGTCGCGATAGAGCGAAACCCTCGATTAAGTGAATCATCGCCTCATAACCGCAGAAATCCGGGGGTGAAGGCGGATCGAAACTGGACAGCCCGCTTAAATTGGTTATATTTTCTTACCAATAGGGAGGTATCGCCATGGAAATGCCAACGCCCAACCCCGATGTCCTGGCGCGACGTGCGATGATCGTCGCGCGGCTTCGCGATGCGCTGCCTGCCGATGCGGTGATCGACGACCCGTTCGAGACCCGCGCCTATGAATGCGACGGGTTGACCGCGTATCGATGCCCACCCTTGGCCGCCGTCCTGCCTGCCTCGACGGCCGAAGTGGCCGCGGTGTTGAGGGTCTGCCACGAAGAAGGCGTGCCAGTGGTGCCGCGCGGCTCTGGCACGTCGCTGGCCGGCGGCGCGCTGCCGACCGAGGACAGCGTGATCCTGGGCGTGGCGCGGTTGCGCGATGTGCTGGAAACCGATTATGACAACCGGTTCAT
>JAGRMK010000350.1:0-443 GCA_020441345.1 Paracoccaceae bacterium | reverse complement strand
CGCGTGCAGACCGGGCGCACCAACCTGAGCGTTACCGGTGCCGTGGAAACGGACGGGTTCTTTTATGCCCCCGACCCGTCGTCGCAACTGGCCTGCGCGATCGCCGGGAACATCGCAATGAATTCAGGCGGGGCGCATTGTCTGAAATACGGGGTGACGACCAACAACCTGCTGGGTGTGACGCTGGTGCAGATGGATGGCACCGTGGTCGAAATCGGCGGAGCGCATATGGATGCCGCCGGGCTTGACTTGCTTGGGGTGATCTGTGGCTCAGAGGGGCAACTGGGCGTGGTGACCGAGGCCACGCTGCGCATCCTGCCCAAGCCCGAGGGCGCGCGGCCCGTGCTGATCGGCTTCGACAGCAACGAGGTCGCGGGCGAATGTGTCAGCGATATCATCAAGGCGGGGGTCTTGCCGGTGGCGATCGAATTCATGGACCGCCC
>JAGRMK010000349.1 GCA_020441345.1 Paracoccaceae bacterium | reverse complement strand
CTGGATGGCCGAACAGGCCGAGGCGCTGGGCGTCGAGATCTTCCCGGGCATGGCGGCCAGCGAACTGGTCTATGACGGTGACCGCGTCAAGGGCGTGGTGGCGGGCGAGTTCGGTCGTGAGCCGGACGGCACGCCCGGCCCGAACTATGAGCCGGGGATGGAGCTGCACGGCAAGTACGTGTTCATCGCCGAGGGCGTGCGCGGGTCGCTGGCCAAGCAGCTGATCGAGAAATACGAGCTGTCCAAGGGCCATTGCCCGCAGAAATTCGGCATCGGCATGAAGGAGATCTGGGAGATCGACCCCGACAAGCACGTCGAGGGCACGGTCACCCACACAATGGGCTGGCCGCTGGGCCGCAAGGCCGGCGGCGGCAGCTTCATCTATCACTTCGAGAACAACCAGGTGCTGATCGGCTTCGTCGTGCACCTGAACTATGCGAACCCGTATCTCTATCCCTACATGGAATTCCAGCAGTTCAAGCACCACCCGATGGTTGCCGAACTGCTGAAGGGCGGCAAGCGCGTGGCCTACGGCGCGCGGGCCATCAGCGAGGGTGGCTGGCAGTCGATCCCGAAGCTGACGGTTCCGGGTGCGGTGCTTCTGGGATGCTCGGCGGGTCTGGTCAACGTGCCGCGCATCAAGGGCAACCACAACGCCATGCATTCGGGGATCGAGGCAGCCGAGGCGGCCCATGCGGCGCTCCAGGCCGGGCGCGAGGGGGACGACCTGACGATCTACGAGGAGAACGTGCGCGGCGGGGTGATCGGCAAGGACCTCAAGCGCGTGCGCAACGTCAAGCCGATGTGGTCCAAGTGGGGGCTGGCGCCGTCGCTGGCCTTCGGCGGGCTGGACATGTGGACCAACACGATGGGCTTTTCGCTGTTCGGCACCCTCAGGCATGGCAAGTCGGATGCAAAGGCCACGGGCGAAGCCAAGGATTTCAAGCCGATCGATTATCCGAGGCCCGATGGCGTGCTGTCCTTCGACCGGCTGACCAACGTCAGCTTCAGCTTTACAAACCACGAGGAAAGCCAGCCCGCGCACCTGAAACTCAAGGACCCGTCGGTGCCGATCGCGGTGAACCTGCCGAAATACGCCGAACCCGCGCAGCGCTATTGCCCGGCCGGCGTTTACGAGGTGGTGGAAAAGGACGGCAAGAACGAATTCGTGATCAACTTCCAGAACTGCGTGCATTGCAAGACCTGTGACATCAAGGATCCCAGCCAGAACATCACCTGGACCACGCCGCAGGGGGGCGACGGGCCGAACTATCCGAATATGTGATGGCGTCGCGCGCGCTCGCGCGTGCGTGATCCGCCAAAGTGGCAACGGACGGCAGGGCGCATTGCCCTTGCCGGACAGGACCGCTACATCTGGTGCAATCGACCGCTGCGCCAGCGCAGCTTGCACCGGGAGACGCCTTTGCCGCGCATGATGACGCCACGCCTGTTCGCACGGGGCCGCCGCCTCGCTCCGGGTCTGATGATCGCGTTAGCGGTGGCGATGGCCCCCGTCGCGGCCCCCGCGCAGGGGACGGTCGGCGCGTTTCTCGCCGCGCGCGAGGCAGGCGTTCGCAACGATTTCACCCGGGTGATCCCCTACCTCGAACGGTTGCTTGCCGCCGATCCTGCCAATCTCGCCACGCTCGAAGGGGTCTCTGTCGCGGCGTTCTCGGCTGGCGAGTTCGCCACGGCATCGCGCCACGCCGCAGAGCTTGCCGCGCTCGACCCCGACAACCGGGCCGCCGCGATGATCCAGATGGCCGAAGCCTTTGCCAACGAAGACTACGCCAGCGCCGCACGGATTTCCTCTGGCACCGCAGAGGTGCATCCGCTGATCAGCGGCCTGTCCGAGGCCTGGGCGGAACTGGGCACCGGGCGCATGTCCGAGGCCCTGGCACTGCTCGACGAGTCCGCTCAGCAAGACGGAATGACGGCCTTTGCGCTCTATTGCCGGGCGCTGGCACTGGCGCTGGTGGGCGATGTCGAAGGCGCGCTTGCGATCATGGAAAATCCGGGCGACGGGGTTGCACAGACGCTGAATCGGCGCGGCTATATCGCCTATGCGCAACTTCTGGGCCTGTCGGAACGCTATGACGACGGACTGGCGCTGATCGATGCCGTGTTTGGCGGGGTGGACGATCCGCGCGTGATCGCCATGCAAACCGCCTTTGCCGAACAGCGCGCCGTGCCCTTCGACCTGATCTCTACCCCCGCGCAAGGCATGGCAGAGGTATTCGCCGTGATGGCCAGCGCCATGCGGTCGGCGCAAAACCCGCATGAGGCGCTGATCTATGCGCAGGCCGCGGTCCTGGTCAATCCGGCTCTGAGCGACGCAAGGCTGATGCTCGGTCAGATCTATGAGGATCTGGAGCAACCCGAACTGGCCCTGGCCGCCTATGGCGCGATCCCTGACGGCGATGTCTTTGATATGGCGGCGCGCATGGGACAGGCGCAGGTTCTTGACACCCTCGGTCAGGTCGAAGCCGCGATCACCGAACTCAGGGCGCTTGCCGCCGAAAACCCTGATTCGCCCATCGCGGCGCAGGTTCTGGGGGATTTTCTGCGTCAGGCCGGGCAGCACGAACCCGCAATCGAGGCCTATTCCCAAGCCATTGCGCTCATGGAGACGCGCGGTTTCCAGCCAACCTGGCAGACCCGGTTCTCGCGCGCGGTATCCTATGAGCGGTCGGGCCAGTGGCCCGAGGCCGAGGCCGATTTCCGTGCCGCCCTGGCAATCGAGCCGGATCAGTCCACGACGCTGAACTATCTCGGTTATTCGCTGGTCGAGCGCGGCGAATCCCTGGATGAGGCCTTGCAGATGATCGAGCGCGCGGTCGAGTTGGAACCCGACAGCGGCTATATCGTGGACAGTCTGGCATGGGGCCTGTTCCGGCTGGGGCGCTATGCCGAAGCGGTGCCCCATATGGAACGGGCCGTCGAACTGGAGCCCACCGATGCGATCCTCAATGACCATCTGGGCGATGTGTATTGGGCAGTCGGGCGTCACCGCGAGGCGCGGTTCCAATGGCGGCGCGCGCTGTCCTTTGGCCCCTCGGATGACATGGATAGCGATGTCGTGCGGCGCAAACTGGATATCGGCCTGGATGCGGTCCGCGCCGAGGACGGGCTGGCGCCGCTGCACCCGGCCAACTGATGACAACCGGGGACGAAGCGGCGGTGTCGCGTCTGGCACCGGCCAAGATCAACCTGACGCTGCATGTCACCGGCCAGCGGGCTGACGGTTATCACCTGTTGGACTCGCTGGTGGTCTTTGCCGAGCTGGGCGATGTCGTGGGGCTGCGCCCGGGTGTTGGACTGACGCTGGACATCACCGGTCCGCAAGCCCCGGCCTTGGCCCCTGAGCCCGACAATCTGGTCTTGCGCGCAGCGCGGCTGATCGGCGCTCGGGATGCCGCGTTGTCGCTGGACAAACGGCTTCCGGTGGCCTCGGGGATGGGGGGGGGCTCGTCCGATGCGGCGGCGGCGCTGCATTTATTGGCCACGCGCAATTCTGTCCCGGTTCCGGATACCGCCAGCGCGATGCGTCTGGGCGCCGATCTTCCGGTATGCTTGGTGGCCCCGCAACCCAGCCGCATGCAGGGGCTGGGCGAGCGGGTTTCAGGCGTCGGCTCCGTGCCCGCGTTATGGCTCTTGCTGGTCAATCCGGGGCAGGGGCTGGCCACGCCCGCAGTGTTCAAGGCCCTGACCGAAAAGCACAAGGCCCCGATGCCGGACCGCCTGCCGAGCTGGCATGATGCGGCGGATCTCAGTGCCTGGCTGGCAACGCAGCGTAACGACCTGGAACCCCCGGCGCGTTGCCTCATGCCGCCGATTTCCGATGTGCTGACGGCGCTTGCGGAGCAACCCGGCTGTCTTTTGGCGCGGATGACCGGGTCTGGCGCCACCTGTTTCGGGATTTTTTCCGATCATGCCAGCCTGCAGGCGGGGGCCGCGGCTTTGCACCGTCCCGGCCGCTTCGTCGCCGCGACGCGAAGCTTCGCGTCGGTCAGTTGACCCGTTCGACCACGAAATCCGCAAGATCCGCCAGCATTCCGCTCAGGGGGTGATCCGGCGCGGCGTTGAGCGCGGTTTTCGCGCGCGCAGCCCAGTCCAGCGCGGTCTGGCGTGTGCTTTCCATCGTGCCGTGCCGTGCGAGCAGACTCATTGCCTGTTCCAGATCGCCGTCGCGCTGCTCGCCCCGGGCAATCGTGCGGTCCCAGAACGTGCGCTCTGTGGCGTCGGCGGCAGCAATCGCGCGGATCACCGGCAGGGTCAGCTTGCGTTCGCGGAAATCGTCGCCCAGGTTCTTGCCGATCGCGTCGCCGGCGCCGCCATAGTCGAGGTAGTCGTCGACGATCTGGAAACAGACCCCCAACGCGTCGCCAAAGTCGAACATCGCCTGGACTTGTGCCTCGGTCGCGCCAACAAGCACCGGCCCGACCTGGGTTGCCGCCGAAAACAAGGCGGCGGTCTTGCCGCGCACAACCTTCATATAGGTGTCTTCATCGGTCGCCAGGTTTTGCGCGGCGGTCAGTTGCAAGACCTCGCCCTCTGCGATCAAGGCGGCAGCGTTGGACAGAATGGTCAGCGCGCGCAGGTTGCCGGGTTCGACCATCAACTGAAAGGCGCGAGCAAACAGGTAATCGCCAACCAGCACGCTGGACTTGTTGTCCCACAAGAGGTTCGCCGTCGGGCGCCCGCGTCGCTTGCTGCTTTCATCGACGACATCGTCATGCAGCAGGGTCGCGGTGTGGATGAATTCGACGGTTGCCGCCAGTTTGACATGCCCGTCGCCCTCGTATCCAAACATTCGGGCGGCGGCGAGGGTCATCATCGGGCGAATGCGCTTGCCACCGGCGTCGATCAGATGCGCCGTGATCTCGGGGATGCGGGGCGCGTTTTCCGATGTCATCCGGTCGTGGATCAGCGCGTTCACGTCATCCATGTCTTTGGCAAGAAAGACGGACAGGCGGGCAAGAGGCGAGACGGAATGCGAAGTCATGAACAGCGGAAACCCTGCTTTGACAAGCGCTTGGGCTTGCCGTTTAGTGTCGGCATGAAAGAACTGCTGCGCACCTCAAATCCCACGATCATCCCCTTCGCAGCCGCGCTCCTTGCGTCCGAAGGTATAGAGACCTTTACTCTGGACGTCCATATGAGCGCGCTGGCCATTGTGCCGCAGCGCCTGATGGTCAGCGAACAGGATTTCTTCATGGCCAGCGCCATCTTGCGCGACAACGATGTGCCGCTGGATGGTTGAGACGCAGCAGGAACTGACACGCGACGTGTTCCTTGGGGGGGCGTTGACGATCTGGCAACCACGCATCGGCTATCGTGCGGCGACGGATCCTGTCTTTCTGGCGGCCGCGGTGACCGCGAGGCCTGGACATCATGTGCTGGAACTTGGGTGCGGGGTGGGCGTGGCCCTTCTGGCGCTGGGGCGCCGGGTGCCGGGCTTGACTCTGGCCGGGGTCGAGCGACAGGACCAGTATGCGGCGCTTGCGCGGCGCAATGCCGCCGAGAACGACCTGTCGGCCCGGATCGAAACCGCCGATATCGCGGCGTTGCCTGCGTCGCTGAAACGCGGGTTCGATCATGTGCTGATCAATCCGCCCTATTACCCGCCAACCGCCCCCGCCGCGGCCAACGCCGCCCGCGCAGCGGCCCTGCGCGAAGAAACGCCGCTCGGCGACTGGGTGGACGTGGCTCTCAAGCGGCTGAAACCCGGCGGTCATCTGACCGTCATTCATTTGGCCGAACGCCTGCCTGCACTTCTGGCGGCGCTCGACGGACGGGCGGGTGCGGTCGTGGTCAAGCCGTTGTGCGCGCGCGCGGGCCGTGCCGCCGGGCGGGTCATCGTGCGGGCGCGAAAGGGCGCTTTGGGTCCGTTCCGGTTGCTGGCGCCGTTGATCTTGCACGATGGCAGCCACCACGCGCGCGATGGTAACGACTTTTCCGCCGCGGCCCAAGCCCTGTTGCGCGATGGTCGCGCGATGATCTGGGACGACCCGCGCACGGGGGCGATTTCCACGAAAATACCGAAAAGTTGACCCGGGTTTCGTGTGACAAATCAGAAAAACTGTGGTGCAATCCGAGATACGGAAACCCGTTTCACAGGAGGACACATATGTCGCTGACGTCTCATCTTCAGGAATTGCGCCGCCGCCACGAGGCCCTTGCTGAAAAAGTGGAGATGGCGCAACGGTCGCCTGGAACCGATGATCTGGTGATCGCCGAGATGAAGAAGCAGAAACTCAAGCTGAAGGAAGAAATCACCAAGCTTTCGGCGGGTTGATCCGCCGCTCTGGATACGACCGGTGTGCGCGGCCGTTGAGGTCCCGCTGGTCGTCACGTCCAGGGGCCAGTGTCAGCGGAAAGCTGACGCTGGCCTTTTGCTTGGGGCGGGGCGCCCCGGTCGTTGCAGCACCACCCCGACAACCGAGAGAGGCCGCATGAGAAAAGGGGGGCAAGGCCCCCCTTTGTATTGCTGTGGCGCAGTCTGACGGGATCAGACGAAGAACTGCGCGCCGTTGGCCGAGATCGTCGAGCCGTTGATGAA
>JAGRMK010000348.1 GCA_020441345.1 Paracoccaceae bacterium | reverse complement strand
GTCTTTTCAGAACCACTGTCGGCGCGTGGCACGGGCCGTGCCTTGCCGGCAACGCGCACCGGTTCGGCATCGAACTGAACGCGGTCCCCGGCAGGCACATAGGCCGCAGCCACAGTCGTCAGGCCGAAATTCGGCTCACCCGCGAATTGCCCCGATTCGGGTGCTGCGACAAAGGCGATCGGGTTGAACCCGCTCGCATCGGCGAACTGTTCGGCTTCGGCGAGGGTTTCGCGAGCACAGACCACGACCAGCGCGTAATCGTCTTCGACCGACCAGTCATAGGCCAGTTCATCGGCGCTGTAGGGGGTCAGTGCCTCGATCTCGGCTTCGATCTGGTAGCGGCGCGCCTCATCGGTCGGGCCGGGGGCCAGGATCGTCGCATAGCGCAACTGGCTTTCGGGCAGCACCAGTTTGGTGCGCAGGCCGCCGGGCTCGAGGCGCCTGGCCTCGGCCACGAGACGAGCGCAACCCGCCTCCACGTCATCCGTCTCAAAGCTGACGGACCCCAGCGACAACCAGCCACTCGGATCGCGATGCAGAAGCTCAATACCGTCATTCGACAGCTTAAGGGCAAAATTTGGTTTCATGCCGCGCGTTTACCACAAGCAACAGGGGCGCGCCGAGTCACCGACTCGCGCTTTTCCATCCCTATAGCAGGAATCCGCCGATGAAAACAAAAAGCCCGGCAGTGATGCTGCCGGGCCACAATTACGTGAAGAAACAAAGCTCAGGCCGTCGCGCGGGCCAAAGCCTGGTCGAGATCGGCGATCAGGTCATCGGCATCCTCGGTGCCGATGGACAGGCGCACCACATTCGGCGCCGCCCCGGCTGCGACCTGCTGTTCCGGCGTCAACTGCCGGTGCGTGGTGCTGGCGGAATGGATGATCAGGCTGCGCGTGTCGCCGAGATTCGCGACATGGCTGAACAGGTCCAGCGAATCGACCAGTTTGACGCAGGCGTCATAGCCGCCCTTCAGCGCCACGGTGAACAACGCACCCGCGCCCTTGGGCACGATACGCCCGGCGCGCTCTTTGTAGGGCGAACTGTCGAGCCCGGCATAGGTCACAGCCTCGACGCGCGGATCGGCCTCGAGCCAGGCGGCCAGCCTGGCGGCATTGGCGACGTGCTTGTCCATCCGCAGGCTGAGGGTTTCGATCCCCATCAGCGTGTAATGCGCGGCCTGCGGGTTCAAGGTCATGCCCAGATCGCGCAAGCCGATGGCAATGCCGTGGAAGGTGAACGCCAGCGAGCCGAAGGTCTCGTGGAACTTGAGGCCATGATAGGCGGGCTCGGGTTGGCTGAGGGATGGGAACTTGTCGTTCTGCGACCAGTCGAAGGTGCCGGAATCAACCACCACCCCGCCGGTAACGGTGCCGTTGCCGGTCAGATACTTGGTCATCGAGTGCACGACCAGAGTCGCGCCCAGCTCGATCGGCTTGCACAGATAGGGCGTGGCGGTGGTGTTGTCGATGATCAGAGGAATGCCGTGCCGGTTGGCAATGTCGGCCAGCGCCGGGATATCGGTGATATAGCCGCCGGGGTTGGCAATGGTTTCGGCAAAGATCGCGCGGGTGTTGTCGTCAATCGCGGCCTCAACGGCGGCGAGATCGTCGGTATCGACGAATTTCGTCGACCAGCCGAAGCGTTTGAAGGTCTGGCTGAACTGGGTGATCGTGCCGCCGTAGAGCCG
>JAGRMK010000347.1:4510-4764 GCA_020441345.1 Paracoccaceae bacterium | reverse complement strand
GTCTCGGACGAGATCATGGTGCTCAAACAGGGGCAGACGGTGGAATACGGCACCGTGCAGCAGATCATGGAAGCGCCGCGCGAAGACTATACGCGCGCGCTGATTTCCGTGCGTCGCATCGACCACAAGGAAAAACAACCCACAGACACGCCGCTGATGAGCGTCGAGGGCGTGACCGCGCGCTACGGGCTATTGGGGCCCAATGTGCTGAGCGATGTGTCGGTCGATGTTTACGCCGGGCAGACGCTGGCGCT
>JAGRMK010000347.1:0-4371 GCA_020441345.1 Paracoccaceae bacterium | reverse complement strand
TGATCTACCAGATGGCCGACGTGGCCATGAACCCGCGCCAGACCGTCGCCACAATCATCGGCCGCCCGCTGGAGTTCTATTTCAACCTCCGCGGCCGCGAGCGTGACAAGCGGGTGCAAGAGCTTCTGGACGCAATCGAACTGGGCGAGGGCTTTGCCGACCGTTATCCTGCCGAGCTTTCGGGCGGGCAGAAGCAGCGTGTCTGCATTGCCCGCGCGCTGGCCGCCAAGCCCCGGATGATCATCTGCGACGAGGTGACTTCGGCGCTGGATCCGCTGGTCGCCGATGGCATCCTCAAGCTTTTGCTGGATCTGCAAAAGCGCGAGGGCGTGGCCTATCTGTTCATCACCCATGACATCGCGACGGTGCGCGCCATCGCCGACAGCATCGCGGTGATGTATCAGGGCAAGGTGCAGCGTTATGGACCGAAAAGCGAGGTTCTGGCACCGCCGTTCGACGACTATACCGATCTGTTGTTGTCCTCGGTGCCGGAAATGGAAATCGGCTGGCTGGAGCGCGTGCTGGAAACCCGCAAGATGGAAAGCGCCGGCAACTGACCCGGCATTGCGCGGCGCGCGGCACAAGGCTATGCAGGGCGCCAGCAAGACGAGGTTCCCATGTCAGACCAGCCAGAACAGCCAGAACGCCCGCAGATTTATCTGGTCACGCCTCCGGTTTTCGACCCGGAGGCCTTCATTCCGCTTTTGGCGCGCATCCTCAACGCGGTGCCGGTTGCCTGTCTGCGCCTGGCCTGGGCCGGACAGGACGAGGATGCGATTTCGCGCGCCGCGGATGCCCTGCGCGGCTTGGCCCATGAGCGCGACATCGCCCTGGTCATCGACCGTCATACCCAGCTGGCCGAGCGCCTGGGGCTTGACGGTGTTCACCTGCCCGAAGGCGCGCGCAATCTGCGCAAGCTGCGCGAGGCCATGGGGGCCGACGCGATCATCGGGGTCGCCTGCGGCGCGTCGCGCCATGACGGGCTGAACGCCGCCGAGGCAGGCGCGGATTACATCAGCTTCGGTCCCGTCGGCGAAACGCCTCTTGGCACCGGCACGCGCGCCGATCACGATCTTTTCGCCTGGTGGTCCGAAGTGATCGAGGTTCCGGTCGTCGCCGAAGGCGCGCTCACCCCCGCGTTGGTCGAGTCCTTCGCTCCAGTGACCGATTTCTTTGCCATCGGCGACGAAATCTGGGGCGCAGAAGACCCGTTGGCCGCACTCAAGGCACTGGTTGCGCCGCTGGGCTACTGATCGGGCGCGCGGTAACTGCCTTCGGGCAGCCGCGCCACCAGCCCCCCGCGTACCGTTTCGGAACAATGGCGGGCAATGTCTTTGCGGCCGGAGAACTCCGCAACCGCGACCGGCTCGTGAAACACCACCTCGACCCGTCCCTGTCGCCGCTGCGCCAGCACCCTCAGCAGATGGGCGCCAAAGCTCATGTCGCCCCACCAGCCATAGAACCGCGCATCGCGCCCCCTGGGCGCGACATAGGCCAGCGTTACCGGCTGCACCGACAGGATTTCGGCCAGCCCATGCGCGAAGAACGCGGCGAACAGCGTCGGCTTGAACGGTAGCACGCGAACCCCGTCCGAACTGGTCCCCTCGGGGAAGAAGCACAGATGATGCCCGGCCCGCAACCGCGCCTCGAAGATTTCCTTTTGCAGCCGCGCGTCACGGGCGTCGCGGCGGATGAACACCGTGCCCGTGGCCCGCGCCAGCCAGCCGATTCCCGGCCAACCCGCGACCTCGGATTTCGACACGAAATAGATCCGCTGCGGGGCGTTCAGGGCGAAAATATCCAGCCAACTGACATGGTTGGCCACCACCGCGCCGCGCCCGCGCATCGGTATGCCCGTTACCCGCAGCGGCAGGCCCATGAAAACAAGGGCCCCCCGGCAGACAATCTGCGTGATATGGGGCGTCAGCGGGCGACGCAAGCCGAACAGCGGCCGTTCCACCAGCCGCAGCGCCAGATGGATCAGCAGCCCGCCGAACACCCAGAGCGCCAGCACCGGCAGCCGCCAGGCCAGCATCAGCCAGCCCAGCGGGCCTATGGCAACCGGCGGCGCCTCACCCTCGGGCGAGGTCCATGCGGGATCAGCCGCGCGGGGCTTTTCGGGTGTAGAAGTCAACGGCTCTTCCGGACATGGCGGCGGTGTCCATGATCAGACACACGTCGGTTGTATTGAAATCCTGGTCGATGAACGCCCCGTCGCCGACATGGCCACCCAGCCGCAGATAGGCACGGATCAGCGGCGGAATGGCGGCCAGAGCCTCGGCGCGCTGCGCGGGACTTACGGGCATGAGGTCCATCGCCTGCGCATGGTCGGGCCAGGCCCTTACCCGCAGCGACGACGGTGCTAGGTGAAAGGCATGTAGCCAGGACAGCGCAAGCGCATGGCGCACGACATCCGTGCCGTGAAAGGACGCGACGCCGAACAGGATCTCGATGCCGCGGCTCAGCACGTAATCCGCCAACCCGTTCCACAGATGCAGCATCGCCGCGCCACGCCGGTGACCGGGATGCACGCAGGACCGTCCCAGCTCCACCAGCTTGCGCCCCGAGGCACGCAGCGGCGCAAGATCGTATTCGGCATCGGAATAGAACCGGCCAAGCGCCTCGGCCCGGTCTTGTGGCAACAGGCGATAGACACCGACCACATGTTCCAGCGTCCGCGGGTCGATGGCCCGGTCCACAAGCAGCAAATGGTCGAAATGCGGGTCCAGTGCATCGCATTCCAGCCGGTTGGCGTGGTCCGCACCCAGCCCCTTGGCCCCCAGCTCCTCGACGAAAACCGCATAGCGCAACCGCTGCGCGGCCTTCAGATCAACCGTGTCCTGCGCCAGCCGAACGGCATAGCCCGACCGGCCATCCGCGCCGCCTTCTGCCCGACCCTGGTTCATTGGACTGTCCCCATGCAGCGGCATTTAGGCGAGGTAAGGGGGCATTGCAACGCTCGACGCCTTGACTCGCGCAAGGGTTGCATCCTAGGCTTTCTCATCGCCCGGCCTCACATCCCCGGCACCCAGTCCAGGTCGATCACCCGTGAATCCACAACCACCTTACCCATTTCCTCGAAATTCACTGTCACACGATGGCCGGCGACCGATTGCACCTGCCCCAGCCCCCAGTCGGGCTGCTGCGGATGACGGACGAACTGTCCGGGTTCCAGGCGGTGCGACATCGGGCCTCCGGTCAAGGTCAGGGGCATGACCCGCGAAGCGGATCATCTGGCGGCGCTGATCGGATCGCGGCTGTGTCACGATCTGGTCAGCCCTTTGGGGGCAATCGGCAACGGGGTGGAGCTGATGCAGATGATGCAGCCACCATCCCCCGAAATGGACCTCGTCAGCGAGGCCGTCAAGATGGCGCAAGACCGTATTCGCCTCTTCCGGCTGGCCTTTGGTGTCGCCGATGACGCACAGACCGTGCATGCCGCGGATCTGGTCGCCGCGCTCTGCGCGCTCGAGGGGAACGGGCGCCTGCGGGTGCAGCCCGATCTTTCGGGCACGATGCCCCGCGCCGCTGCGCGGCGGCTGGCGCTGGCCGCACTCTGCGCCGAAAGCGCACTCGCCTGGGGCGGCGACATCGCCGTCACCCCCACCGGGCTAAGCGCCCGGGCGCACCGTCTCCGGCTCGACCCCGATCTCTGGCCTCTGCTTGCCCAAGGCGCCGCGCCTGAGGAGCCCAGTTCGGCCACGGTGCATTTCGCCCTGCTCGCATACTCGGGCCCGGTCACGGCGCAGTATTCCGAAACCGCGCTGACGATCACGCTCTGACCGTGCCATCCCCCTGAACCAGATACTTGAAACTGGTCAGTTGTTCGGCGCCGACCGGCCCGCGTGCATGCATCTTGCCGGTTGCGATGCCGATCTCGGCACCCATTCCGAATTCGCCGCCATCGGCGAACTGTGTCGAGGCATTGTGCATCACGATTGCACTGTCCACCCGGTCGAAGAACCGCTGCGCGGTCGCCGGGTTCTCGGTCAGGATCGCGTCGGTGTGCTGGCTGCCAAACTGGCGGATATGCGCAATGGCACCATCCACCCCGTCCACCAGCTTGACCGCGATGATCATGTCCAGAAACTCGCGCCCGAAATCCTCGGGCGTGGCGGGCACTGTGCCGGGCACCGCCAGCATAGGCTTCTCGGTGCGTACCTCGACCCCGGCCTTGACCAGGTCCTCAACCAGAACCGCGCCGTGCCGCTCATGGAACGCGCGATCGATCAGCAGGCATTCCGCGGCCCCGCAGATCCCCGTGCGCCTGGTCTTGGCGTTCAGCACCACGCGTCGCGCCTTTTCCAGATCGGCGTCGGCGTCGGCATAGATATGGCAGATCCCCTCGAGATGCGCGAAGACCGGCACCCG
>JAGRMK010000346.1 GCA_020441345.1 Paracoccaceae bacterium | reverse complement strand
CAGAACTACGCCCTGTTTCCGCATATGACGATTGCCGAGAACCTCGGCTTTCCGCTGGAAGTGCGCGGTATCGGGAAAGCCGACCGCGAAGCAAAGATCCTGCGCGCGCTGGACATGGTTCAGATGCGCGATTTCGCCAGCCGCCGCCCGGCGCAACTTTCGGGTGGCCAGCAGCAGCGGGTCGCATTGGCGCGCGCGCTGGTGTTCGAGCCCGAGCTGGTGCTGATGGACGAACCTCTGGGCGCGCTGGACAAGCAGTTGCGCGAACACATGCAGTTCGAGATCACGCGCCTGGCGCATGAACTGGGGATTACCACGGTCTACGTGACGCACGACCAGACCGAAGCCCTGACCATGTCGGATCGCGTCGCGGTGTTCAACGACGGCCGAATCCAGCAGCTTGCACCGCCCGAAGACCTTTACGAGCGGCCCGAAAACAGCTTTGTCGCGCAGTTCATCGGCGAGAACAACAAGCTGGACGGCGTCGTCGAAACGATCAACGGCAACCGCTGCACGGTGCGCCTGGAAGACGGCACGGTTGTCGATGCGCAGCCGGTCAACGTCTCCAAGGCCGGTGAGCGCACGCGGGTGTCGATTCGCCCGGAGCGGGTTGAATCAAATCCTGAACGTCTGGCCTCGGATTCGCATCTGATCGATGCCGAGGTTCTGGAATTCATCTATATGGGCGACACGTTCCGCACGCGGCTGCGTGTGGCCGGGCATGACGATTTCATCATGAAATACCGCAATGCCCAGGATCAGCAGCGTCTGCATGCCGGAGACAAGATCCGCATCGGCTGGCGCCCCGAAGATTGCCGCGCGCTCGACGCCTGAGGCGTGACGCAGCGACACAGTGCTGCCGTCGCCCGCAGGGCAGCACACGCAAGAACCGTTGTGGGCAAGTTCGACTAGGGAGTTAACAAATGAAAATGAAAACCGTTCTGAAGGGCGCCGCTGGCGTCGTGGCTCTGACCGTAGGCAGTGCCTATGCCGATAGCCACATGAGCAACGAAATGACCATCGTGTCCTGGGGTGGCGCGTATCAGCAGTCGCAGGTCAACGCCTATCACAACCCGTATATCGAGCGCACCGGCATCTCGATCATCACCGACGAAAGCTCGGGCGATGCCGTGGCCCGTCTGCGTGCGATGCACGAAGCCGGCAACATGACCTGGGATCTGGTGGATGTCGTTGCGTCCGACGCGATGCGTCTGTGTGACGAGGGTCTGGCCGAAGAGATCGACCACGACACGGCACTGGCCGCAGCGCCCGATGGCACGCTGGCCTCGGCCGATTTCGGCAATCTGATCGTGTCCGAGTGCTTCATCCCGCAGATCGTCTATTCGACGACCTTCGGCTATCGCACCGACATGGTGCCAGAGGGCGTCGCCCCGCCGACCGATGCCTGCGCGGTGTTCGACCTGGAAACCTATCCGGGCCGCCGCGCCCTGGAGCGTCGCCCCATCGCCAACATGGAATGGGCGCTGATCTGTGACGGCGTGCCGATCGACCAGGTCTATGACCTGCTGGAGACCGACGAAGGGATCGCACGCGCCTTTGCGATGCTCGACACCATCAAGGACGAGACCGTCTGGTGGACCGCCGGTGCGGAAACCCCGCAGCTGCTGGCCGATGGCGAAGTCTTCATGGGCTCGACTTATAACGGGCGTCTGTTCGCGGCGATCGCCGAGCAGAACCAGCCGATCGGCATGGCCTGGGGTTATCAGATGCTCGATCTCGACGGCTGGATCGTTCCTACCGGTCTGTCGGATGCCGCGCATGCCCGCGTCATGGACTACCTGATGTTCGCCACGGACACCCAGCGTCTGGCGGATCAGGCCGCCTATATTTCGTATGGTCCGGCCCGTGCCTCGTCCGCGCCGCTGGTTGGCAATCACGCAGAGCTGGGCATCCCCATGGCTCCGCACATGCCGACCGATCCGGCGAACATGGAAGGTGCGTTCCTGTTCAACTACACGTGGTGGGCTGACTACCGCGACGAACTGGACGCCCGCTTCCAGGCCTGGCTGGCGCAGTAAGCCGCTTCACGAACCGGCCCGTCACTTGGCGGGCCGGTTCCCCTTCGAACACGCCGTCTCCCGATTGCGGGAGGCTGCCGTCTCAGGGATATCCTCATGACTTCTCAGGCGACTGATACAGATAGTTTGGACATGCGCGGGGGCGAACCCCTCAAGCGCAGTCTGGCCCGCGCCCTCCGGCGCCAGAAAATCCGGGCGCTCCTGCTGGTCGCCCCGTTGCTGGCGTTCATCGTGATCGGGTTCCTGATGCCGATCGGTTCGATGCTGTTCCGGTCGGTCGAGAACACCATCGTCGAGGATACCTTGCCCCGCACCGTGCAGGCATTGCAGGGTTGGGATATCGACAGCACCGAACTTCCCCCTGAAGAGGTCTTTGCCGCGCTTGTGGCCGATTTGCAGATCGCCGACGAGAACCGCACCGCGCTGACCGTGGCGCGGCGCATGAACTTCGAATCCGCTGGCTTCACGACCATGGTCCGCCGCGCGCTGCGCGCGGTCGATGACTGGGACGTGCAAACGGACGGCCCGTTCCGCGAGCGGATGATCGACGTGCACCGGGACTGGGGCGACCTGGCCACCTGGCGCGCGTTCAAGGCCTATTCCTCGACCTATACGGTCGGTTACTATCTCTCTGCCGTCGACATGACGATGGTCTCCGGCGAGATCGAACACTTGCCCGACAACCGGTCTATCCACGTCATGCTGTTCTGGCGCACCGCCTGGATGAGCGGTCTGATCTGCTTCTTGACGCTGCTGCTGGGCTATCCGGTCGCCTTCATGCTGGCCAACGTCAAGGAACGCTATGCCAACCTGCTTTTGATCATGGTGCTGCTGCCGTTCTGGACCTCGCT
>JAGRMK010000345.1 GCA_020441345.1 Paracoccaceae bacterium | reverse complement strand
TGAAGTAGTTGCCGAAGCCGCCGAACAGTGCCGGAATGATGACGAAGAACATCATCAATACGCCATGCGCGGTGATCAGGACGTTCCAGAGGTGTCCGTTCGGCGATTCACAGGTTCCGTCCGAAAGGAAGCGGGCCCCTTCGGCGCACATGTATTGCACACCCGGCTCCATGAGCTCCATGCGCATGTAGACGGTGAATGCCACCGCGACGAAGCCGACGAGGCCCGACGTGATGAGATACAGAATGCCGATGTCTTTGTGGTTTGTGGACATGAACCAGCGGGTAAAGAACCCGCGGTTGTCCTCGTGTCCGTGAGCGGCTGCGTTGGCCATTCGTTGCTCCCGTTCCCTTGGCGATCTTTTTTATTACACGCGATTACCCGCCGATGTCCGTAGACCCGGCAGATACCTGACCCTGTTCTAGAATGCCCCGAACGCGGCGGCAACGCTCGATATGTCGCAGGGGGCAAAAATTTGATGCATGTCAAGGACAGGCTCCGCAGACTTGGCGGGTGCACCCGCGCCGCTGTGCCGGTCGCGGCAGCCTCAACCGGGTTGGGTGTTCTGCACCGCGCGCCAGACTCGCAAGACATTGCCGCCCAGAATCTTGCCCAGCGTTTCGTCATCCAATCCGCGGCGCATCAGGGCGCCGACCAGCAGCGGCATCTTGCGATAAGTTTCCAGCACCGGGCGATAGTTGGCATCCATGTCCGAGCCCAGCGCCACATGATCGGCGCCCATCTGCTCAATCAGCCATACGACACGGTCGGCGAAACCGTTTAGCGAATCGAGGCCGATACCGGCGGGCCAGGCCCCGATATAGCCGCCGGTTTCCGCCACGGCCTGTGCCAGTTCCGGCGAGACGAATCGCGGGTTGGAAAGCTCGGGCGCATTGATATGGGTGTGACTCAGGATCACGGGCTTGCGCGACACGGCGATCACGTCAAAGGCCGTGGCTTCCGCGGCATGCGCCAGGTCGATCATCATACCGACCTCGTTCATTGCGACGACCGCCTCGCGGCCCGCCCCGGACAGGCCGCCCCCGGCGTCGCCCGTCATGATGTGTCCAAGGTCGTTGTCCCGGTAATGAACCAGCGTCAGCATCCGCACGCCATCGGCGTGAAGTTGCGCCACGCGGCTTGCATCCCCCTCAAGCGCATCTGCCCCTTCCATCGCCAGGATCGCCCCCAGCCTGCCCTGCGCATGACTGGTCACCACGTCGTCAGGGGTCAGGCACAGTGTCACGTGTCCCGCATCGGCCAGCGCGCGCAGGTTGGCGATCTGGCGGCGATACGACTGCCAGGCCTCGTCTGGTGCGAAGGGGCGCCAGGCCGACAGGCCACCGTCGCCCAGGGTGATCACCTGAATATCGCCGACGCCGTTGAACACCGCCGCCGCCATGCCGGAAGCGCGCATGTCCGACAGGCTTTCGGCCTCGAAGGTGCCGCCGATCAGCCGGTAAAGCCGCAACAAGAAGCTAAGATCCTCGGCATCGCGCAAAAACGTCCGGCCGGGGTGGGCATGGGCGTCGATCACCGGCACCCGCCGCATCAAGACCTGCGCGGCGGCGGTCTCTTCGGCGGTCAGCGTGAAGCCGACCTCGGCCGGTTGCGGCACCGCCAGCGGACGCAGGCCGAACCAGTATCCCGCCGCCCCGGCGGCCATCAGCGCGCCCGCTCCACCGCCCAGGAAAGACCGTCTGCGCATGGTTCAACCTTTCAAACAGGCGCCGTCCGGCGTGGAGTGGCCGAAACTGATATCGAACGTCCGGCGCAGCGCCACATCCACATCCGCCATCGTGACCGGCAAACCCAGATCGACCAGCGAGGTTACGCCATGGTCGCGGATGCCGCAGGGCACGATGCCGTCGAAATGGCTCAGGTCGGGTTCCACGTTGATCGAGATCCCGTGAAAGCTGACCCATCGGCGCAGCTTGACGCCGATCGCGGCGATCTTGTCCTCGCGCGGGGTTCCGTCCGGGTTGGCCCGTTTGTCAGGTCGCGTGACCCAGACACCGACCCGGCCCTCCCGGCGCTCGCCGGTCACGGCGAACTCGGCCAGGGTGCGAATCACCCAGTCCTCCAGCGTGTTGACGAAACAGCGCACGTCCCGCCCGCGCCGATTGAGGTCGAGCATGACATAGACCACCCGTTGCCCCGGTCCGTGATAGGTGTATTGCCCGCCACGTCCCGCCACATGCACCTCAAAGCGGTCGGGGTCGGTCAGGTCCGTCGGTTTCGCCGAGGTTCCGGCGGTGTAAAGCGGCGGATGTTCCAGCAGCCAGACCGCTTCCTCAGCGGTGCCGGCCGAAATCGCGGCGACGCGCGCCTCCATCGCAGCGAGGGTTTCGGCATAAGGCTGCAATCCGGGCAGGACGGTCCATTCCATTGCGGCAGAATTTCCTCTGGTCGATCCCTCCGCCCTGGCCCTGGAACCCCGGATGATTCGCGACTTGTTGCGAATCGAATCACGGTGCTAGACTTGCTCGCGGCTTGGTTGAGTTTTCTGGAGGGTATAATGAAGAACGGCATTCTGACAACAACGGCACTGACCGCTGCCTTGATCATCGGTGGCATGGGTCAGGCGCGCGCCGATGTCGGCAGCGCGATTGCAGGCGGAATTATTGGCGGGATCATCGGCGGCGCGATCCAGCGCGATCAGCAGCGACGGCCACGGTATGTCGTCTCGTCCGGGGCAACATCGGCGGCGCGGCAGCTCGCGCGCGATGTGCAGACTGCGTTGAACCATTTCTATTTCAACGTCGGCGCCCCGGATGGCGTGCTGGGCCGGCAATCGCGCGCCGGGATTTCGCAGTATCAGGCCTATCTGTCTTTCCCGGTCACCGGCGAACTGGCCGAGTTCGAGCGTCAGGTGCTGATCACCGCCTATCAGCGGTCGATTGCCGGCGGCGCCGAGGTGACGCGCGTCGTGCAGCGGCACCGCGACGGGCAGCGCGGGCTGCTTGAAGTTGTGCGCGACGAGCTGCGCGGCGGAGGGTCGCGGGCGCGGCTGGCGGGTGCCTATGGCTTGCCGCCCGAGGTTGCGGACGCGGTCGATGAAATCGCCGCCAGTTCCGATCCTTCGGCTGAACAACTGGTGCAACGTTCTGGCTTCGTGCAACTGGCCGATTTGAATGGTGATGGCAGAACCGATTATATCATCGACACCTCGGTGACTGGCTCGGCGTTCTGGTGCAACGCGCAGGCCTGCACTGTCCAGGTCTTTGTCTCGACGCCCGACGGCTATGTGCGCAACGATTTCCAGTCGAACAGCGCGACACCCGCCGCATTCGAATGCTTGCGCTCGTCCTGCCGGTTGAACGATACGGCAACGGTGAGCGTGGCCACCGCTGGCACCTCGGCCCCGGCCGGGGCCGTCGCGCCGCCCGTCGCTGCGGCGCAGCCGATGGTGCAGAACCCGACCGCCGCCTCTCCCGCCGCCGCCGCTCCTGCCGGTGCGGTGCCGAATTTCTTCGGCGGAGGGTCCGGTGTCCAGCAGGCATCGCTGGCGTCGCATTGCAACCGGGTTGCCCTGGTGACCTCGAGCAACGGTGGCTATACCGAATTGAACGCGATGGTCGATCCGCTGTTCGCCCTGAACGAGCAGTTCTGCCTTGCCCGCAGTTACGCGATCGCCGAGGGCGAGGCCCTGGTGTCGCAGGTCGTCGGGGCGACGCCGCAAAGCATCGCAGCACAATGCCAGGGGCTCGAGCCCTTGCTGCAGAGCCATGTCGCCGCGCTGTCGGTTCAGCCGCGCGACATCGTCCTGCAAGGGGTCACGCAATTCGTGTTGACCTCCGGCATGAGCGGACCGGATTTGTCGGGGACCGCGCGGATCTGCCTGTCGAGCGGATACCTGACCGACAACCAGACGGTCGCGATCGGCTCGGCGCTGATCCTGGTCGCTCTGGGCGAGGCCAGCTATGGCGAGTTGCCCGGGCATCACCTGATGCAGGGTATCGGGGCCTCGCTGCGCCGCGACTTCGCGGTGCAGTGGTTCCGTTCCAGCATTCCGGCGGACGGCACCGCGCTGACCGAAGTCGCATTCCGCCCTGGCCCCGAGTCGCGCAATGCCTTGATCCGCGCGGCCGTTGACGGCGTTATGGGGGGCGGGCAGCCGATGGCACCGATGCCGACGCTTCCGGTTCCCGCCGCGCCTGAAAAGTGATCTCCGGGCGCGACCTTTTGTGATACGACCGGCTCTTGCATCCCCATCCGCGTTGCGGGTGGGGATTTGCCTTTTTCCCCTTCACAAGCCGGATCGAACCCGCTAAGAGCAGCGCACCAATCCAGTGCGGTCGTGGCGGAATTGGTAGACGCGCAGCGTTGAGGTCGCTGTGGG
>JAGRMK010000344.1 GCA_020441345.1 Paracoccaceae bacterium | reverse complement strand
CGCATATCGAACTGAACGCGGTGGATCTGCACTGGGATATCATCGCGCGCTTCTCTGATGTTCCCATGCCGTCGGGATTCTACGACGACTGGGTCAAGGCCGCGGACGAAGAATCGAAGCATTTCAACCTTGTCTGCGATGTCCTCGAGGGGCTTGGCAGTTATTATGGCGCGCTTCCGGCCCATGCCTTCATGTGGCGCGCGGCCTCCGATACCGCGGACGATTTCCTGGGCCGTCTGGCAGTGGTGCCGATGGTGCTCGAGGCGCGCGGTCTCGATGTGACTCCGGGCATGATCGCGCTATTCGAGAAAGCCGGGATCGACAGTGCCGTGACGGCGTTGAAAACCATCTACGCCGAAGAAGTCGGTCATGTCGCCTATGGTTCGAAATGGTTTCATTTTCTCTGCGGCCGACACGACACGGACCCGAAAGAGGCCTTTCACGATCTGGTGCGGCGCTATTTCCACGGCGCGCTGAAGCCTCCCTTCAACGACGAAAAGCGCGCCGAGGCCGGTATACCCCCGGATTTCTATTGGCCCCTGGCCCAGGAACACCCCGCGAACGCACGGCGATTCGGCGGCTAAGTCCGCGATAAGACTGGTCAACAGGCGGTTTTCTGCCGATCGGCGCGCCCACCCCCCCGATGCCGCCGCGCAACAGACTGCAAAACTGTTGCAGCAACGTGATACGGTCGTTAACAGTTGCACGAAAGCAACGGGCTGCCGCGCGTCGCTTCACCTGTGCCGCCACGACGCGAGGGGAATCAGTGAAGGCCTGGATCGAACATCTGAATGCCGTTCTGGAACGGTTTCTTCCCGAAAAGCGTCTGTTCCTGCGGTCTGAAACCGGGACGCGCTTTGTCCGGTTGCGTCCGGTATCACAAGCCGTGATCCTGACCGGCACCGTCGGCTATATGACCTGGAGCCTGGTCGCGACATCGCTGCTGTTTTTCTCGGCGGTCGGATCACAGGATCTGCGGGAAGTGGCCCGGCGTGAACAGACCTATTTTGAAACCCGCCTGAACGATCTGGCCGCGCAACGCGATCAGTCCGAAGCCCAGGCCCAGGCCGCGCATGTCCGTTACGCCGAGGCGATGGACCGTGTCGCGACCATGCAGGGCCAGTTGTTGCGCGGCGAACAGCGGATCATGGAGCTGGAACACGGCATCGACGCGTTGCAAACCAGCTTGCGGGCGATCACGGACGATCGCGATGCGGCGCGGGTGCGGCTGGCGGATCTGGAATCGGTTGACAGCAACGCGGAACTGACGCGCGCAAGCCAGCAACTCGCCGAAGTCGAGCAGACACTCGATTTCCTGATGGCGGCGCTGGGAACGACGGCGGATGAGCGCGAGACGTTGCGCGCGCTGGCCGACACGGCATCGCGCGAAGTCGAGCATCTGGCACTGGAATACCGTCTCATCCAGGACCGGAACACCCGCATCTTCACCCAGCTGGAACAAGCCGTCGAAAGCTCGATGGTGCCCCTGGAGCGCATGTTCAGCACCGTCGGATTGCCGCCCGAGCAGATCTTGCAACAGGTGCGCGCCGGATATCAGACCCGTTCTGCATCTTTGACGCCGATTTCGGTTTCTACGACCGGCACGCTGGACCCGCAGGGCGATGAATCTCGCGCCAACATGGTGCTGTCCGCCCTGTCCGAAATCGACCTCTACCGGATCGCCGCCGAGCGCACGCCTTTTGCACTTCCCGTGACCGGGGTGCGCCGGACCTCTGGGTTCGGATCGCGCCGCGATCCTTTGACGGGGCGAACCCGCACGCATAACGGTGTCGACTGGGCCGGCCCGCGCGGCACGGCGATCCACGCCACCGCAAGCGGGGTCGTGACGCATGCCGGGCGTCAGAGCGGGTTCGGCAACCTGGTCACGATCCAGCATGATTTCGGCATCGAAACCTATTACGCCCATCTCAGTAGCATCAACGTGAGAGAAGGCCAAAGGGTCTCGCGCGGGGACCGGATCGGT
>JAGRMK010000343.1 GCA_020441345.1 Paracoccaceae bacterium | reverse complement strand
ATCACCATCGACGAGGTGCCGCTGGACTGGTGCTTTCAACCCGGCGTGAAGCTGGATTTTCGCCATTTCGCCGATGGCTATATCGTGACGCCCGAGGATGTCGAGGCCGAACTGGCGCGCATCGAACATACCCTGAGCCCGCTGGAAATCGTCGTGGTCAATACCGCGGCCGGCGCGGCCTATGGCCAGCCCGATTATCTGCTCAAGGGCTGCGGCATGGGCAGGGCCGCAACGCTGTATCTGCTGGAACGCGGCGTGCGCGTCACCGGCACCGACGCCTGGTCCTGGGACGCGCCGTTCTATCACACCGCGCAGAAATACGCGCAAGACCACGATCCGTCGATCATCTGGGAAGGGCACCGCGCCAGCATGGACATCGGCTATTGCCACATGGAAAAGCTGGCCAACCTCGACCAGTTGCCGCCCACGGGTTTCACCGTCTCGTGCTTTCCCTACAAGATCAAGGGCGCCTCGGCCGGGTTCACCCGCGCCGTCGCCATCCTGGAGGCGTGATGGACAAGGCATTGGTGCACTTCGATTGCACGGGCCAGGCTACCGGCAAGATGCGCAACGATCTGAGCGTCACCATGGCGCTTCCGTTTGCCGAAGGCCCCTGGATCATGGCCACCGACGAAGGCTCGTTTCATGGCGGCGACGGCACCGCCCCGCCGCCGCTGGCGCTGTTCGTCGGCGGCTTGACCGGCTGCATCATGACCCAGATCCGCGCCTTTGCGAAACGCATGGGCGTGACGATCACCGATCTGCGTGTCGAAACCCGCGTGCAATGGGACTGGACCGCCAAAGGGCGGGTCTATGAAACCGCGCCTCGTGGGTTCGAGATCGATGTGCTGATCGACAGCCCCGACGCGCAGCCCCAGGTCGTCGCCCTGATCGAGGCGGCGAAAAAGGGCTGTTTCATCGAACAGACGCTGGGGCGGTCGAATACCATCCGCCACCGCATGAAAACCGACGAGGGGTGGATCGATGTCTGAAACGCTGCGATTTGACGGGCGCGTCGCCATTGTCACCGGCGCCGGCGGGGGACTGGGCCGCGCGCATGCGCTCGCGCTGGCGGAACGGGGTTGCGCGGTGATGGTCAACGACCTCGGCCCCGGCGCACAGGCCGTCGCCGACGAGATCACCGCGTCGGCCGGCACGGCACTGGCCGATACCGCCAGCGTCTCCGACCCCGCAGGCGTTGCGGCGATGGTCTCGCGCGCCGTCGCGGCCTGGGGCCGCGTCGATATCCTGATCGCCAACGCCGGCATCCTGCGCGACAAGAGCTTCGCCAATGTGACGCCCGACATGCTGGATGCGGTCCTCGATGTGCATCTGCGCGGCAGCTGGACCTGTGCCCAGGCCGTCTGGGGCACGATGCGCGAGCAGGGCTATGGACGCATCGTCCTCACCACCTCTTCGAGCGGGCTTTACGGCAATTTCGGGCAGTCCAATTACGCTGCTGCCAAGGCAGCGCTGGTCGGGCTGATGAACACGCTGCATATCGAAGGCGCGAAACACGGAATCCGGGTCAACTGCCTCTCACCCGCGGCCGCGACCCAGATGACCGAAGCCTTGCTCCCGCCCGAGGCCGCGGCCCTCCTGACCCCGGCCAGCGTGGCCCCCGGCGCGGTGTTCCTGGCCAGCGAACAGGCCCCCTCCAAGGTGATTCTGGGCGCCGGCGCCGGCGTGTTTTCGCTCGTGAAGATCGAGGAAACGCCGGGTATCGCGTTCGGACCGGCCCCGGACGCCGACCAGATCGCTGCACGGTGGCAGGAAATCGCCGGGCAACCCGGTGCCACCCCCATCGAGGCCGCCTGGGCGCAAACCCGGAAATTCACCGAGCGCGCCGCCGGGCAGGAGGATTAGATGCAAAACCCGCTTGATGGTTTCACCGTCTTACCCGATGACCTGTGGTATGTCGGCGACGCCCTGCAACGCCCCGAATGCATCCTCGCCGAACCGGACGGCAGCCTGTGGTCGGCCGATGCGCGCGGCGGAGTGGTGCATATCCGCCCTGACGGCACGCAACAGCTGATCGCCCAGGCGCTGGATACCAGGTTTGGCGCAACCCCGGACGATGCCGATCGCTTTACCCAGGGCACCCTGCCCAACGGGCTGGCTTTCGATTCGGACGGCTCGATCCTGATCTCGAATTTCGGCACGGACCGGCTGGAACGCATGACCCGAGACGGGCGCACCACGGTGGTGCTCGATACCATCGACGGCACGCCCATCGGCAAGGTCAATTTCGTGCTGCGCGATTCCAGGGGGCGACTCTGGCTAACGGTCTCGACCCGCATCCCGAACTGGATGGCCGCAATCAGCCCGGCCTGTGCCGATGGCTATGTCGCTGTGCTGGACAACGACGGCGCGCGCATCGTCGCCGATGGCTTCCGCTTTACCAATGAAATCCGCTTCGATGCCACCGAGGACTGGCTCTATGTCGTCGAAACTACCGGCCGCCGCATCACCCGGCTGCGAATCGGCCCGGATGCCCAGGTCCTCGCCCGCGAGGTTTTCGGCCCCCAGGACACCGGAGGCTTCATCGACGGAATCGCCTTTGACAGCTTTGGCAACCTGTGGGGCACGCATGTCATGTCCGACCGGATTTTTGCAATCACGCCCGACGGTGACTTTCGCGTGCTCCTCGACGACGACAATCCCGAACCCTCGGCGGCCTTGTATGAGGCTTTTGCGCGCGACGCGGTCACGCCCAACCACATGCTCGCCTGTGGCGGTACAATCGCGCCCTGGTTCGCCTCGGTGACATTTGGCGGCGCCGATCTGCGCACGGTCTATATCGGTTCGCTGCGCGGTACCCGCATCCCGGCGTTCAAGAGCCCGGTTCCGGGCTTGCCAATGTCGCATTGGCGGTGAAACGAGGCGGTCCTCGGGGGCATCGAGCCCCCGAGGACCGCGCGGGTCCACCCGCACCCGCCAAGGGGGTTTTCCACCCCCTTGGATCCCCCGAGGATATTTCAGGACAGATGATAGCGGCATTCCAGACAATTTGATTCAAATTG
>JAGRMK010000342.1:2273-6008 GCA_020441345.1 Paracoccaceae bacterium | reverse complement strand
CATTCGGTGCCGCCGATCCAGAAGCGCCTGGTGCGGCGCGCACGGGCGCTGGCCAAGCCAGTGATCGTTGCCACGCAGATGATGGAATCGATGATCGAAAGCCCGGTGCCGACCCGTGCCGAGGTCTCGGATGTCGCCACCGCGATCTACGAAGGTGCCGACGCGGTGATGCTGTCGGCGGAATCGGCGGCGGGGAACTACCCGGTCGAGGCCGTGCGCACGATGCACAATGTCGCGATCTCGGTCGAAAGCGACGAGACCTATCGCCAGGTCATCGCGGCGTTTCGCAATGTGGAACGCTCGACGGTTGCCGACGGGATCGTCGCAGCCGCCCGCGAAATCGCGGAAAGCACCGATATCAAGGCGATCTGCTGCTTCACCGAATCGGGCACCACGCCGATCAAGGTGGCGCGTGAACGCCCGAACCTGCCGATCCTGGCGCTCAGCCCGTCGATCTTCACGCTGCGGCGCCTGTGCCTCGTCTGGGGCGTGCGCTGTGTCGTCACTGGCAAGATTGACCGCTTCAAATCGGCGGTGGTCAGCGCGGCCCGCGCGGCGCTGGATTTCGGACTGGCGACCGAGACCGATCAGATCGTCGTCACCGCCGGTGTGCCGTTCAACGTGCCGGGCACGACCAACATCCTGCGCGTCGCGCCCTGTGACGAACGCTTGATTTACCGCGCAGAGGCTGAATAATCGCGCGACTTGGGTTAGGATGGCCTATGGATCGCGATCTTCTGTTGCTTGTGGGGCTCTTGTTCCTGCCGCTGGCCTTCGTGGCGCTGGTCTCGGCCTGGGCCGACCGGCGGCGCCCCTGGGCTGCGCTGATCCTGCTGGCGATGGGGCTTGGGTTGGCCGGATGGGCTCAGCTGACGCATCCTGGCGGCGGCTATGACTGGCGCATGCTGCCGCAGATCGCGGTCGAAACCGTTGCCCGCTACTGGCAGCGCTAACCCCGCGCCGCGTCAGGCATCAGGCGCCAATGCCGGGCGGTCGATCACCGCCAGCGTCATGCGCGAAATGCACACGGGCTTGCCATCCTCGTTGGCGATGCGGATCTCCCAGACCTGCGACCTGCGCCCCAGGTGAACCGGACGGGCGGTCCCCGTCACCCAGCCGCCGGTTGCCGGACGCAGATGGTTGGCGTTGATCTCTTGCCCGACCACGGTGTGCCGGGTTCTGTCGACGCAGAAATGCCCCGCCCAGGACGCCAGCGTCTCGGCCAGCAGCACCGAGGCGCCGCCGTGCAGGATGCCGGCCGGCTGTTTGGTCCGCGCGTCTACCGGCATGCGGCCGACCAGATGGTCAGGTCCGATCTCGACCAGCTCGATGCCCATCGTCGCATTGGCGGTATTCGCGCTGGCTCTGGCGAAATCGTCGGCGGTGAAGGGGCTTGTCCAGATCGGTGACGGCATTGCGCTGGTCCTTGTCGGCAGGAAAATCCGGCGCTATCGCACGGTAATAAAGGCAATTGCGCAAGGATGACCTTGCGTCCTGATCGGTGCCGATGTTTTCGCCACTGTCCCCTTGCCAAGGCGCTGGCGGCACGGTATCTGCACCGCTCGATCACCCGCGGGACCGGCCCAAGTGGCATGCCGAGTCGCGCGCACTTACCGCTCAACACGTCAGGAGACGGAAATGCCCAAGATGAAGACCAAGTCGAGCGCCAAGAAGCGCTTCAAGATCACGGCCAACGGCCACGTCAAATCGGCCCAGGCCGGCAAGCGCCACGGTATGATCAAGCGGACCACGAAGTTCATTCGCGACGCGCGCGGCACCACGGTGCTCTGCGATGCCGACGCGAAGATCGTCAAGTCCTACATGCCCTACGCTCGCTGAGGAGATCTGACAGATGGCACGCGTCAAATCCGGTAAAGTTACCCACGCTCGTCACCGCAAGGTGGTCAAGGCCGCATCCGGCTATTACAGCGCCCGCTCGCGCAACTTCCGCACCGCAACGCAGGCGGTCGACAAGGCGCAGCAATACGCCACCCGCGACCGCAAGGCCCGCAAGCGCAATTTCCGCTCGCTGTGGATCCAGCGCATCAACGCCGCGGTGCGCCTGATCGACCCCGAACTGACGTATTCGCGCTTCATCAACATGCTGACCACCGCCGGCATCGAAGTGGATCGCAAGGTTCTGGCCGATCTCGCGGTGCATGAGCCCGAGGCGTTTGGCCAGATCGTCGCGCAGGCCCGCGCCGCGACCGCCTGAGCGATCTGAGGTCGAAAATTGAAAAAGCCGCGCGGGAAACCGCGCGGCTTTTGTCGTTATGCCCCGGGCCTTGCGGCCCGGCGGGTGGGGGCGCTGCCCCCGGTCGCGCTGCGCGCGCCCTCCCCCGGAGTATTTTGGGCAAGATGAAGCCGGTCCGGGTGCCGCTCAGGCGTTCAGGGCGGCGTCGAACAGGGCCTGGATCTCGGCGACCGAGGTGCCGGCGACGGTCCGGCCAAGCTCTTCGCTACCTTTGAGCGCGATGATCGTCGAGCGGCGCGGCACGTTGAACTCGGCGACCAGCGCGCTGTCGCTGTAGTCGTCCCAGTCGACCTGGATCAGGGTGAGGCTCTGATCATAAGCCGGGTTCTGTTCGCGGAGCGTGGTCATCACCCGCTGCTGGCGTGCGCAGGTGCCGCACCAGGTTGCATAGAAGTTCAGGATGATCCGGTCGCCGCGGTCCATCGCTGGTTGCAGCACGCCCGGTGCGTAGGGGGTCCAGTCGGCGCGGGCGGCGAGGGGCAACAGCAGGGCGCCGGCGGTGAGGGTCAGGAAGCTGCGTCTGTGCATGGGGTCTCCTTGGGTCAGATGAGGATGGACAGGTCCTGGAACCAGTAGGGCAGGGTTTCTATGGCCCAGAGTTCGACGATCTGGAACAGGTCGAACCAGAGGGCCAGGCCGGTGAGGACAAAGGCGATGCCGAGGATGGGTTTTGCGCGTCCGGCGATGGTGCGCATCCAGCCCTGGCGGCGTTGCAGGGCACTGCGGGCGCCATAGGCCAGGCCCAGCAGAACCGCCGAGACGCCAAGGGCAAAGGCGATCATCACCGCCGCCGCCTGGGCGAGGTTTTCACCGCTGGCGGCCAGCGCGATGGCGCCGCCCAGCGTCGGGCCGATGCAGGGCGACCAGACGGCGCCCAGCAGCATGCCACCCAGAACCATGCCCAGCGGCGCGGATTGATCGAGCCGGGTCAGCCCGCCGTCGGCGCGGTTGGCAATGCCGGCGGTGGCGGTGGCGAAGCGGGTGTTCAAGGCAGGGACCAGCATCACCAGGCCAAATCCGACCAGCACGAGCGCGGCGGCCGAGGCGACGGTTTCGGGCGTGAGGCCGATGGCCGGGCCGAGCCGCGCCAGCACAAGGCCGATGGCGACAAAGCTGGCGGCCATGCCCGCGGTCAGAAACAGCGGTCCGCGTTTGTCCGCGCCCAGCGATGAGGCGAGGACGATGGGCAGAACTGGCAGAACGCAGGGGTTCAGCAGGGTCAGCGCGCCGGCGAGGAAGCCAAAGACGATATCCATAGGGGGTGCGGTCCTGCGTTGTGCCGTGTGTTGGTCTCCTTACGGAATGGACCGGCAAAAGGTTGCAGTCTGGGTGTTGCATTGGTCATGACATTTGCGTGATCCGCGTCACTGGAGCGGGGATTGCCGGGTGGCCACGACCGCACCGAGGAGCAGCACGGCGGCGCCCGCCAGCAGGCTGACGCCGATGCTGCCCGCGCGATCGCCCAGGAGCCCCGCGGCATA
>JAGRMK010000342.1:0-2214 GCA_020441345.1 Paracoccaceae bacterium | reverse complement strand
TCGGGTGGCAAGTTCCGGCGCGAGAAACTGGTCACGGCGGGGGGCGCCATGAACACCGATCCGCCGAAGACCAGCGCCGAAACGGCGAGGCCAGGCAGGGTTGGCCAGAGCACGGGCAGGGCAGATCCCAGGGCGATGCAGGTCAGCACCATCGCCAGCGGCCGCCCCCCTGCGTGCCGGGCGAAGACCCCGCGCCACAAAAGCGGAGACAGGGTGATACAGGTTCCCAGCAGCACCCAGACCAGCGCGATTTGCAACACGCTGGCCGATTGTTCCACCATCCAGGCCGAAAGGAAGGTGAGGTAGACGATATAGCCCAGCCCGAACCCTGCATATCCCATCAGCTCGGGTAGCATCCGGCGCAGGGGCAGAGGTGGCGGGGTGCCGGTGCGCGGCGTCGCGACGCGGGTCACGCGCGCCGCCCAGAGGCCCAGCGGCAGGCACAGCACAGAGAGCCCGCCGACCAGCACCCAGGCCCAAGGCCAGGCACCGTTGCCCCAGGCGCCCAGCATTGGCGGCAACGTCGCCCCGATCAGCACGATCGCCGAGCCGCCGCCCGAGCCGAACAGGATCGCGATGCCCAAGGCGTTGCGTCTGGCGTCATCGGGGAACAGCCGCGCAGCCAGCGCCCCGGCGGTCGAAAAGGACAGCGCGCCCGCGAAGCCGGTCAGGAACCGCCAGAGGCTTTGCCACCAGAGCGCGGGGACGAGGCCGGTCGCGGTGATCGCCAGCGCCGTGCCGACCAGCCCGACAGCGAACAGCCGGTTCGGGCTGATGTGGCGCAGGGCCAGCATGGTGCCGATCGCGCCCAAGATATACCCCAGTGCATTGGCCGTGTTCAGCCAGCCGGCCTGCGCATAGGTCCAGTCCAGATCGGCCCGCATCGCCGGCAGGATCAGACCATAGGCAAACCGCGCGAACCCATTGGTCACCAGCACGCCCAGCGAGAGGCCGGTCAGCACCAGCCAGGGGTTCACCGGCGCTTGTCGAACGGGCGCGTGCTGGGTCATGGCTTGTCCTTTGACGGGTCCGGTCCCTTAATGGCGCGAACGCGATGCGGCGGCAAGGCTGCGTCCCGCGCCTGTGCTTGCATTCGCGCGCGCCATTGTCTAGGCCAGCCGCACACAGCGATTGGGACGGACGGGTCATGGACGGCATTCAGGAACTGCGGGCGAAATACCTGGCTGAGGTCTCGGCGGCGCCGGGTGCAGAGGCACTGGAAGCGGTGCGTTTGGCGGCGCTGGGCAAGAAGGGCGAGATCAGCCTGAAGATGCGCGAACTGGGCAAGATGTCGGCCGAAGAGCGGCTGGTCGCAGGCCCGGCTTTGAACGGGTTGAAGGATGAGATCGACACCGCCCTGCGTGCCCGCAAGGTGGCGCTGGAGGATGCGGCTCTGGATGAGCGGCTCAAGGCCGAATGGCTGGACGTGACCCTGCCGGGGCGTCCGCGCCCGCGCGGCACGATCCACCCGGTCAGCCATGTGACCGAGGAGTGCATCGCGATCTTTGCCGACATGGGGTTCCGCGTGGCCGAGGGCCCGCAAATTGAAACCGACTGGTATAATTTCGATGCGCTGAACATCATGCCCGAACACCCCGCGCGGCAAGAGCATGACACATTCTTCATGCATCGCGCCGAGGGCGACAACCGCCCGCCGCACGTGTTGCGCACCCATACCAGCCCGGTGCAGATTCGCGCCATGCAGGACCAGGGCGCGCCGATCCGGGTGATCGCACCGGGGCGGGTGTATCGCATGGACATGGACATGACCCATGCGCCGATGTTTCACCAGATCGAGGGCATGGCCATCGACCGCGACATTTCCATGGCAAACCTGAAATGGGTGCTGGAGGAATTCTTCAGCGCGTATTTCGGCACCAAGGTCAAAACCCGGTTCCGCGCCTCGCATTTCCCGTTCACCGAACCCTCGGCCGAGGTCGATATCCAGTGTTCCTGGGTCAACGGCCAGCTGCGTGTTGGCGAGGGCGACGGCTGGATGGAGGTGCTGGGTTCAGGCATGATGCACCCCAACGTGCTGCGCGCGGGCGGCATCGACCCCGACCAGTGGCAGGGCTTTGCCTTTGGCATGGGGATCGACCGCATGGCGATGCTGAAATACGGCATCCCCGACCTGCGTGCGTTTTTCGAAAGCGATCTGCGCTGGCTGCGCCATTACGGGTTCAGCGCGCTTGAGGCGCCGACGGTGCACGCGGG
>JAGRMK010000341.1 GCA_020441345.1 Paracoccaceae bacterium | reverse complement strand
TTCTGCACATGCCTGGTCCCTGCCCCGTAGCTGACCCGCGCGGCCTGCACGATGGCGCTGTCATCGCCCATATAGTCGATGGCGCGCACGAAGCCGTGGTCCAGCACCGGCTGTGCGGTGTAGAGATGCCGCTCCATCCCCTCGGACACGGCGCGCAGGGTCATACGGGGGGTGGCACGCTGTTCGGCGATCTCGGCCAGTTGCTCGGGCGTCAGGGGCATGGGAATTCCTCGGTTGAAGGCAGGCGCTCTGGGGTTAGATTGGGATTATCGGCTGAGCGGTCGTTTGGCCAGTATTTGAGGGAACGAGCGATGAAATACCTGCACACGATGGTCCGCGTTAAGGATCTGGAAACCTCCATGGCGTTCTATCGGCTTCTGGGTCTGGAAGAAACGCGGCGATATGACAGCGAGGGCGGGCGGTTCAGCCTGATCTTCATGGCGCCGCCGGGTCAGCCCGAATGCCCGGTGGAGTTGACGTGGAACTGGGACGGCGACGACGGATTACCCAGCGACGGGCGGCATTTTGGCCATCTGGCCTATGAAGTGGAGGATATATACGCGACCTGCCAACACCTGATGGACAATGGCGTGGTGATCAACCGGCCGCCGCGCGACGGGCGGATGGCGTTTGTGCGTTCGCCCGACAATATCTCGGTTGAACTGCTGCAAGCTGGCACCGCGAAAGCCCCGGCGGAACCCTGGGCGTCGATGCCCAACACCGGTCATTGGTAAGGGCGCCGGCCCTTGGGTTGCTGTGTCTCTGGTCGCTGTTTGCGGATCCGGCGGCGGCCCAGTGTCGACTGGCGCTGGCGTTGGGGTTCGATGTCTCGGCCTCGGTGGATCAGCGCGAATATGGCCTGATGATGCGCGGCACGGCAACCGCGTTGCGCGACCCGCAGGTGCAAGCAGCGGTCTTTGCCGGATTGCCAGTAACTCTGATGGCCTATGTCTGGGCCGGAGCGCGCGAACAGGCCATCGCAGCCTATTGGCGGGTCATCGAGACTCCGGTCGATCTGGCGGAGTTTGCGGACCGGGTGGAAGGGTTCGCGCGTCCGCGCGGCGACCCCTTGGGTCCCTGGGGCGGGCGCACGGGCGTCGGCGCAGCCATGGCGGCGGGCGCGCAGTTGCTGGCGCAGCCCCCGGCGCTGGCTTGCGATGCGCAGACGCTGGATCTGGCGGGGGATGGCGTGTCGAATGACGGTCCGGATACCGTCGCGCTGCCGGGGGTCACGGTGAACGCGCTGGCCATCGGCGGTGACCTGCCGCTGGACCATGACGGCGCGGTGGACGGGCTCAGCCTGTGGTATCGCGACAGGGTCATCCAGGGACCGGGATCTTTCGTGATGGTCGCGGACGGGTTCGAGGATTTCGCCGAAGCCATGCGGCGAAAGCTGCTTCACGAACTCATGCCGCCGCTTCTGGGGGCTTTGCAACGCCTGGACTGACGCCGTGCCGCAGTGTTGTCTGTGGTCCGGGGACAATCCCGAAGCCTCTAACTGTGAAGTCTCGGTATGGTGTTCACCCGAAGCGGGGTTGGGCTGCAATCGCCAAACTGCTGCCGAGGATCCCGAAGGATGACCAACCCGCATCGGAATGCCCGTCTCGTCGTCTACAGTTAAGAACGGATCGTTGTCCGGATTGCGTCGGGACAGACAGCGCGCGAGGTTGGCGATGCGTTTGGCGTGTCGTTGCGGACCGTCCGCAAGTGGGTAGCGCGGTTCAAGGCGGGCGGTCGCGCGGCGCTTGCCAATCGCGCAAGCGCGCCCGCCCGTGCGACCGGCCGCCAGCC
>JAGRMK010000340.1 GCA_020441345.1 Paracoccaceae bacterium | reverse complement strand
ACAGGGTCGGGCAATGCGGCGACCTCGTCGCGGCAGGCCCCCAGCGCCAGCAGCGTCAGGGCAAGCAGAGCAGGGCGGATCATGGCGTCACCTTCCGAAAGGCCATCGTCGCAATCCACAATGCGACCAGCGGCCACAGCAGGATGGAGAGCAACGCATGGAGCGCGGGAATCGAGTTGGCGGCCCCGCCAATACCGGCGGCGGCGGCCGTCGCTTCGGAGGCCGAAAGATTATAAAGCCGGAACGCATCGGCCGGGTTGCCGACCAGCATCCAGGGAAACACATGAGTGGTAAAGCGCCCGCCGCTGTCGGCAACGATGGCGGCCAGCAGGCCCAGGTCATAGAGCACGATCAAGACCAGCCACAGGCCGATCACCAGCCCCGCCGCAGCCCCCGGTCGCCGCGCCCAGGCCGACAGCGCATAGCCCGCCGCGATAAAGGTCGCGCCCAGCAGTTCCGAGGTCCAGAACAGACGCCATAGCGCGGGCAATCCGTCCACCGCCCCCGGATCGACCCAGAGTGCGGCGGCGGCGGCAATCGCATAGCCCACCGCCAGCGCCAGCGCCAGGATCGCCAGATGCGCAACGAACTTGCCCAGCAGCAGATGCGCGCGCGCCAGCGGATAGGTTAGCACCAGCGAAAGGGTGCCGCGCTCCAGCTCTCCGGCGACGGCGTCGAAGCTCATCAGCAGGGCGACCAGGGGCACCAGGTAAACCGCGAGGCTGGTCAGGCTGGCCACCGTCACCGACAGCCTGTCAGAGCCCAGAACACCGGTCGGCGCGCTGCCCGCGGCCGAGAGGACCATGGCGAACACGGCCATCATGCCGACGGCAATGATCACCCAGCGATTGCGCAATGCGATACGGAATTCGGCGCCGGCACCGGCAAGAATGCTGTTCATGACCGCGCCCTCTGGCTGAAATGACTGTAGAGATCTTCAAGGCTGGGGGGGATCACCTCGACATCCTCGACCGCCCCCGCCAGCGCCGTGATCTGCGCCAGACGGCTCAGCTTGTCGCCATGCGCGCAGCTCAGCGTGACCGTGGCGCCATTGACGCGCGTGCCGTTCAACCGTGCGGCCACGTCGTCGGCGGCGTCGGGGCGGGCAGTGACGTGGATCTGGATTGGCAGCGCGGCGCCGCGACGCAGGGCGGCGAGGCTGTCATTGGCGACCAGCACCCCCCCGGAGAGGATCACGATCCGGTCGGTGCGCGCCTCGACCTCGGTCAGCGCGTGGCTCGACAACAGGATCGACGCCCCGTCGGCCGCCAGCCCGTCGAGCATCTCGTAGAATGCGCGCCGCGACACCGGGTCCAGGCCGGATGTCGGCTCATCGAGAACCAGCAGGCGCGGCGCCCCGATCAACGCCTGCGCCAGCCCGACACGCTGGCGCATCCCCTTTGAATAGGTGCCGATCCGCCGGTTCGCAGCGTGGCCCAACCCGACGCGTTCCAGCAACTCATCGGCGAGCGCGGCGGGTTCGCCGCGCAGCCGCAGGTAATAGCGAATCTGTTCACGCCCGGTCAAAGCCGGATGAAACGCCACATTTTCGGGAAGATAGGCAACCTTGCGCCGGGCCGCCGCGCTGCCCGGCGCGGCATCGACCACCCGGACGTCGCCGGTGTCCAACGTGATCAGGCCCAGGATGATCTTCATCAATGTCGATTTGCCCGCGCCGTTATGGCCCAGCAACGCCACCCGTTCGCCGGGGGCCACATCAAAACTTACGTCGCGCAGCGCGCGGGTCTCGCCGAAGGTCTTAGTGACCTTCGAGAGAGAGAGGGTCGTCGTCATCATCACCACCATCAAGCCACGCGGGCCGGGTTTCTGCCTCGATCGCCGCGATGGCGTCAGGCACCGCGATCGTCACCGGCCGCGTGAGGGGAAAACTGTCGACCACGCCGCCAGGCAGGGTCGCGGGAAAATTGGCCTGGCTCCAGCGGATCAACTGCACCGCGGGCGAACCCAGCAGCAGCCCGGCGGCGGGCTGCGACCACAGGATGTGATCCATCAGATCGTTGGGGCGGAATCGCGCGTCGGCTATCCCGTCTCCGTCCAGATCGAAGGCCGGATGATCCGACCAGAAATTGCCGCGGTGATCATAGCTCCATTCGACATCACGGGTGCCGACATATTTGACCTGCGTCTGATTGCCGATGAACGCATTGCCCGTGATCACGTTGCGTTCGGACCCGGCGGTAAAATGGATGCCGATCTCGCAGCCTTCGAACCGGTTGCCGACGATCAGGTTGCGGTGCGAATTGTAGACGAAGGTGCATTTCTCGGTGGTTCCACCGCGAACCAGATTGCCGCTGACATCGGCGTTGTTGGCATAGTTCAGCATCACACCGTGGTCGCGGTCCGACAGCGACAGGTTGCCGATCAGCCGCACACGGTTGGAAAACATGATCGCATAGCCCAGATGGTTGCCGATCGAGGCATTGCCGCTGACTTCGCTGTCGTTGGTATACATGAAATGCACCGCGAACCGCAGGTCGCGCAGCACGTTGTCGCGAAACACGTTGTCGCGCGAGGTATTGGCAAAGATCCCGTCGCGGCCATAACGCACCGAATTGCGCTCGATCAGCGTACCGGGGGCATTCCAGACATAAATCCCGTTGCCGCGAGAATTCATCCGGTGGTCGCGCCGACCGATGACGGTGTTGTCGCGAACCACGCTGTCGCGCGCGCCGAACACGTGGATTCCGACCAGGTTTTCCACCAACAGGTTCTGTTCAATGATCGCGCGGCGTGCCGTGCGATCCAGCTTGATACCGGAATCCACCACCGGGTGATCCGAACCCGATCCACGGATCTCCAATCCCCGGACCACGACATCCTCGCCTGTCACGGTGATCACCGATCCCTGGCCGGTGCCTTGCAACAGGGCCTCGCCGCCGCCATCGAGCGTCAACGCAAAGGAGAGTACCACCGGGCCATCGTGATGCCCCGGTGCGAGTCTGAGAGTGTCGCCGGGGTTGGCCCCGGCGATGGCCAGCGCCAGCGCCCCCGGTTCGGCCGGCACGACGCGCTCCTCGGCGCGGGCAAGGCCAGCACCCAGGATCGCAAGAAGAACCGCGACGACAAGAACCTGAAAACGCAGGCGTGGCATGATCTCTCCTTACGCCGGTTCGACCAGCATGCGGCCGCGCATTTCC
>JAGRMK010000339.1:703-6810 GCA_020441345.1 Paracoccaceae bacterium | reverse complement strand
CCGCCATCCGCTGCGCCGAGACCAGATCGGTCACGTCGTCGAAGGCCACAACATACCCTTCGAGCATTCCCGACGCCGTGCGCCGTTCGGCCATCCGCACCAGCAGGCTTTCCAGCCGTCCGGCGCGGCTCAGCCGCACCTCATCCTGGACCCGCCCACCGATCACCCGGCCATCGCCCTCTTGCAACCGGCGCAGCAGGGGGGCGAATTCGGGCACCACCTCGGACAGAGACTGATGCGCGACACCGCTTGAATCGATCTTGACCAGGGTTTCCGCGGCACGGTTGACAAAGGCCACGCGGCCCTGCCCGTCCAGCCCGATGACCCCCGCCGTGACCGACCCCAACACGGAATCGAACAGCCGGCGACGCTCTTCGATCTGGCGGGTGTTGGTCAGCAGGGCGTCGCGCTGCCCCTTGAGTTGCCGGGTCATCTGGTTGAACACGCGGCCCATCGTGGCAATCTCGTCGTCGCCGCGCTCTTCGACGATCTGCACCTCCAGATCGCCCTCCCCGACCCGCTCGGCGGCCGCGGCCAGACGCCCCACAGGCCGCGACAGGCCTTCGGCGAACCACATCCCCAGCCAGATCGCCGCCAGGATCAGGATGATCGCAAACGCCAGATACAGCAGCCCGAAATTGAACAGCACGCGCCCGCGCTCTGCCTCCAACTGGTTGTAAAGCTGGATGGTTTCCTGTGTATCGTCGAGCAGGCTCAGGATCTGGCCATCGACGGCGCGCGCGACGTAAAGCAGCCGGTCCGCATACCCGTCCAGCGGCACCAGCGCGCGAAACTCGCTGTTGGGCCAATCCTTGATCAGAACCACCTCGCCGGTGATCGCCCGATCCAGATCCTCGACCGCGGGTTGCACGAAATCGAACAGATACGACCGCTCGCCGCGCGCCCGCAAGGCGCCCGATCCATCAATCACGAAGGCCACGCGCAGGCCGCGCTGGATACCGGCCTGTGCCGTGCTCAGGATCTGGCGGATCTCGCCTTCAGAGATCAACGGATTGATCTGCCTCGCGCGTTCCAGAACGGCGGCGACGGCCTCGCCGTCGGCGATCAGGCTGTGTTCCTGTTCGCCCTGATAGGCCTCCGCCGCGGCCAGAGAGGTGCCGACCACATTGCGCACCCGTTCGGAGAACCAGCCTTCAAGGCCGATATTGATGGTGATGACGGCGAAAACCGCGACGGTGATAGCCGGCACCAAGGCGATGATCGCGAACAGGGCGGACAGGCGCAGGTGCAGCCGCGACCCGGCGGATCGCGACCGGCGCGCGGCAATCATCCGCATGATCCGCCCCAGAACCAGCGCCGCGACAACCAGGATATAGACAAGATCAGCCAGCAGAACCAAACGCAGCGACGGCAGGTTCGGCGAGATCGCAAAAGGCCCCAGAACCGCGACCGTGGCCAGCACCAGCACCGGCGCCATGACCACCAGAACCAACGTCATCGCCGCCTGGACTCGACGTTGTGCGGGCTTGCGCCGACGCAACAGCGGATCGACCGCTGCCGACGAGGCAAGTTCAGGGCTGGGACGGCTGTTCATGTCACGACTTGGGGCGATAGGGGCACACGCAGAAACAAGGCTCAGCAGACGATACCCGATCGCGTGAACCCTGCGGGTGCGACAAATACGCCACGCCCTGTTGCGTAACTACATCAACTTGCGGCGCCGTGTCACGCGAATATCGAGGTCATTCGTCTTCTTGCGCAAAGTATTCCGATTGATTCCCAGAAGCTCGGCGCAGCGGGCCTGATTGCCACCGGTGTATTCCAGCGCAATGTCGATCAACGGGGCTTCGACCTCGCGCAGGATGCGTTGATAGACGCCCGGTTGCGGCAGGTCGGCGCCGTGCAACTCAAAATACCGCCGCACATGGCGCGCCACCGAGTCGGCCAGCGTCCCCGCTTCGGGGGCATCGCCGGGTTGGCCCACGGTGGGATGCGCTGTCAGCGCAGCCTCCAGTTCCGTGCGGCTGATCTCGGCTTCATGACCCGTGATGACCAGCCGCCGGATCACGTTTTCCAGCTGTCGCACGTTTCCCGGCCAGCGATACTGGCGCAGCAGCTCCAATGCAGACGGCGAGAGCCGCCGGCCCCCCCCGCCCTCGCGCGCAGCGCGGGCCAGGAAATGCTCGGCCAGCAAGGGAATATCCTCGATCCGTTCGCGCAGCGGCGGAACGTGCAAGGTCACGCCGGACAGGCGATAGTACAGATCCTGGCGAAAACGCCCCGATTCCAGCGCTGCATCCAGCGTGCCGTCCGCGATCGCAATGATCCGAGGGCCGTCCTGCGGGACACCGTCGAGCAGGCGAACCAACCGCGCCTGCGCCGCGCCATCCAGATCGCCCAACCCGTCGATCACCAAAGACCCCGCCTGGGCCCGCGCGATCATCGCCGGACTGCCACTGTCCACGCCGAGGTCCGGTGCCGAAGCCAGAACGAAGGGATGCGATCGCCGGTCCGAATAATCATGCAGCGCCCGCGCAATCAGGGATTTTCCGGTGCCGGATTCTCCGGTGATAAGCACCGGCAATTCGGCGTTCATGACCCGTGCCACCAACCGATACAGTTCCTGCATCGACGGCGTGCGACCAACCAGCGGCAGATCATCGGACTCGGCCGCCGCCATTCTGGGCGCAGGCGCAATACGTGCGGAATCCAGCTTGCCCCGTGCGCCCCGGCGCGAGCTTTCCAGCGCCTTGCTGGCCCGAGTCAGCAGATCCGGTAGATCGAAGGGTTTGGGCAAATAGTCCCAGGCCTCGGCCTCCGTGGCTTGAATTGCCGTCATGATCGTGTTCTGCGCCGAGATCACGATTACCGGAAGACCGGGCCGTATCGCCTTGATCTTAGGCAATGTTTCGATCCCGTTCCCATCTGGCATCATGACATCCGTGACCACCAGATCGCCCTTGCCCTCTTCGATCCAACGCATCAGCGTCGTCAGGCTGGAGGTCGCATGCACCCGGCAACCGGCGCGCGTCAGGGCCTGTGTCAACACGGTGCGGATCGTGCGGTCATCGTCAGCGACCAGAACAGTTCCATCCATCAGCGGATCTCCTTGGAGGTAGTGGCGGGGCTGTGTCGCCGCGTTTCGGCGAGTGGCAGCGAGACGCGAAACACGGTCTCTCCGGGGCGCGATCTGACCTCGATCCAGCCCTCATGCGCGGCAATGATCTTCGAAACCAGCGCAAGGCCCAGGCCAGTGCCGTTTTCTCTCCCGGAAACAAAGGGTTCAAAGACGTTATCGGCGATGGCAGCGGGCAATCCAGGGCCGTCGTCGATGATTTCGACATGCAATGGCAGGGCGACGCGGCGGCCATCGTGGCCCTGAACCTGCAACCCCCTTTCGAAATAGGTGCGAACGTGTATCGTGCCGCCTTTCGGCTGCACTTCGGAGGCGTTTTTCAAAAGGTTCAGAAAGACTTGCAGCAGTTGATCGGGATCTGCAAACGCATCGGGCAACGACGGGTCATAGGCGTCATGGATCGCCATATGCGCGCCGAAACCGACCACCGCCGAGCGCCGTGCACGTTCGAGCACATCATGGATATTCGTCGCGCGACGGTCGGGCGGGCGCTGATCGCCAAACTGCTCCACCTGGTCCAGCAGTTTGACGATGCGCCGGGTTTCGGCAACGATCAGATCGGTGAGTTCGCGTTCGTTTGGCCGCAGACCCATCGACAGCAATTGCGCCGCGCCGGCGATCCCGGCCAGCGGGTTCTTGATCTCATGCGCCAGCATTTCGGCCATGCCAATCGCCGATTTCGCCGCCGCCTTCAGCGCGCGGGTGCGCCCCAGCCGCCCGGCGATGTCGCGCGGTGCGATCATCAGCAGCATGGTTTCGGCAAGATCGTTCATCGGCGCGATCTGCAAGTTGCAGACCATCGGCGCGCGGTCGCCCGTGCAGACATCGGCATCGTTGATGAAAATCGGTGCGCGATTGGTGCGGGCGCGGGCAAAGGCCTCGTCCATCGGTGCGTCGATCGACAGGCGGTCAAAGGCCGGATCGCCCTTGATCTGGGGCGCCGAGGTGGACATGAACAGCTCAGCCGCCGGATTGCAGTCGAGGATCGTCTCGCGCCCGTTCCGGAGCGCCGTCAAGAACGCGGGCACCGGTAGTGCCGACCAGATCGCGCCCGGAACCGGCGGGGCAATTTCGGGCGACAACGGCGTGTTCGGCCCGCTCATGCCGCGTTCCGATGCGGGATCAAGGCGTCGGGCAGCAGAGCGAGCACCCGGTCGGGCTGCGTTTCGCGCATCAGTCGGGCGCGCAGCGTCACATCCCCGCCAGCGGCGTCGCAATACCAGCCCAGGTGTTTTCGGGCGACCCGCAGCCCCAGATCCCTGCCATAGAAGGTTAAGATCGCTTCGTAATGTCTTGAAACAAGATCAGAAAGATCTGAACCACGAGGCGGCGAGACGGGCGCCGCACCGAACCGTTGCGCCGCGACTTCCGCCAACAGCCACGGCCGCCCCTGGGCACCCCGGCCCAGCATGACCCCCGCCGCGCCTGACTGCGCCAGTGCCTGACCGGCGCTTTCGGCATCCACAATGTCACCATTTGCGATCACCGGGATTGTGACCGCGTCGACCACGGCGCGGATCGCGCTCCAGTCGGCCTGTCCGGTATAGAATTGTGCCCGCGTGCGCCCGTGCACGGTGATCATCGTGATCCCGGCCGCCTCGGCGCGGCGGGCGATCTCGGGGGCGTTCAGACACTCCGCGTCCCAACCCAGTCGCATTTTCAGAGTGACCGGCACCGATACCGCCGCGACCACGGCCTCGATCAGCGAAAGCGCCAGATCGGGGTCGCGCATCAATGCCGACCCGGACAATCCGCCCACGACCTTTTTCGCGGGGCAGCCCATGTTGATGTCGATCAGCGGCGCGCCTTGCTCTTCGGCGATGCGTGCGGCTTGCGCCATGGCATCGGCCTCGCGCCCGGCGATCTGCACCGCGGTCGGAACGCCCGGCGCGATCTCGGCTCGGGCGCGGCTGGCGGCGCGGCGCGAAGGGCGTGCCGTCACCATCTCTCCCGAAGCGATCATCTCGCTGACCACAAGCCCCGCGCCAAACCCGGCCACAACCTGCCGAAACGGCAGGTCCGTTATTCCGGACATCGGTGCCAGCAGCACCGGCGGATGAAGGGGAACGGGAAACGGGGCGAGGGTCATGCAGACGTGTCCGACAAGGGGCGATGCTGCATCTAACGTGCGGCGACCCGGGAAGGGAAAGCTTCGGGCGGCGATTTGCTCACCAAGCCACCATCTGCACCCATTTTGTGCACATTTCAAGCTAACCAGCCTGTTTTTTGGGCAACCCTGCCGGGATGGCAGCCTTACCAAGGCCTTGCGGGATCGGGCATCATCGCCTAATCCCGGAGCCATGAACGCCATTGCCGACACCGCCGTGATCCTCGTCGCCGCCGGGCGCGGAACCCGCATGGGGGACGGCCTGGCAAAACAGTGGCGCCAGCTAGGCGGGCGTCCGGTCGTCGCACAGACCATTGCGGCGTTCCGCGCCGCCGGTCTGAGCCGTTTCGTGCTGGTCATTCACCCCGACGACGCCGAACACGCGGCGACTCTGGGTCTGCCGGTGGTCTTTGGCGGCGAAACGCGCACCCAATCGGTGCGCGCGGCGCTGGAGAGACTCGCCAGCGATCCGCCCGCGACCGTGCTGATCCACGATGCCGCCCGCCCGCTGGTAGAGCCCCCCTTGATTCAGGCGGTCATAGCGGCCCTGGGCGACCATCTTGCGGCGGCGCCCGCCGTGCCGGTTACGGACGCGCTCTGGCGCGGCGCGGATGGGTTCGTCACAGGAACCCAGAACCGCGATGGGCTGTTTCGCGCGCAGACACCGCAAGGGTTCCGCTTTGCACCGATTCTGGAGGCACACCGCGCCTATGTCGGGGACGCCGCCGATGACGTGGCCATTGCTCGAGCCGCTGGCCTGGATGTGTGGATAACATCGGGCAGTGAAGACAACCTGAAGCTCACCTATCCCGTTGATTTTGAACGCGCAGAGCGTATCATGAACAAACGTCTGACACTTGAATGTCAGACAATAAAAGGTCACGCAATGGACATACGCACCGG
>JAGRMK010000339.1:0-465 GCA_020441345.1 Paracoccaceae bacterium | reverse complement strand
TGGTTCGAGACAGGGGCTATGCAATCAGCAATGTCGATGTGACGCTGATCTGCGAGCGGCCAAAGGTCGGCCCGCATGCTACCGCGATGCGGGCCAGGCTGGCCGAGATCATGGGCATTGCCGCCGATCGCGTCTCGGTCAAGGCGACGACATCCGAGCGCCTGGGCTTCACCGGCCGCGAAGAGGGAATCGCCGCCCTCGCGACCGCAACGCTGGTGACGCCATGAACGCCGCCCGTCTGATCGCCACCGGGTTTGGCCTGGGGTATTTGCGCCCGGCCCCGGGCACCTGGGGGTCGCTGGGGGCGTTGGCCGCCGGGCTGGCAATCGACTGGACCCTTGGGTTCTGGGCGCTGGTTGCGGCGACCGTTTTGGCGACCGCCGCCGGGTTCTGGGCCTGTGCCGAGGAATTGCGCGACCGGCCCGGCGCCGATCCGTCCGAAATCGTCATCGACGAGATCGCCGG
>JAGRMK010000338.1 GCA_020441345.1 Paracoccaceae bacterium | reverse complement strand
GCCCCTTTGCCGACGAGATCCGCGCGGCTGGCGCCAAGCTGATCTGCCAGTGTCAGACCATGGATCACGTCTGGGATGCGATCGACGTGGGCGCCGATATCGTTGTGGCACAAGGCAGCGAGGCCGGCGGGCACGGCGCCTTGCGCGGCACCATGACCCTGGTGCCCGAAACGGCGGATCTGCTGGCACAACAGGCCCCCGAAACCCTGCTGCTGGCCGCCGGCGGGATCAGCGATGGCCGGGGGCTTGCGGCTGCCCAAATGCTGGGTGCGGACGGGGTTCTGATGGGCACGCGGTTCTGGGCCTCGCGTGAAGCGCTGGTCCAAGCACGGCATCACCAGGCGCTGCTGGAGGCCAGTGGCGACGACACGATCCGGACGACCGTCGCCGATATCGCCCGGCGCCTCGACTGGCCCCTGGGCCTGACCGCGCGCATCCGCCAGAACGCGTTCACGCGCCGCTGGCATGGTCACGAAGCCAGTCTGAAACAGGCCCTGTCCGAAGAAAGCCCGAAATATCACAAGGCTTTTGCCGAGGGGGATCCCGAAAACACGGGCGTCTGGTTCGGCGAGGCCGCCGGCTTGATTGATCAGATCGAAAGCGCGGGCGACATCGTCGAGCGCGTCGCGGCACAGGCCGCGCATCTGTTGCGCGGCTAAGGGGCAGGGGCGTCGGACCGGGGCGACAGCGCGCCAGCGGTCCGGGCGCCAGATCAGGCCGAAAAGGCCTCGGGCTTGGCCTCGCGCGCCATGTGGTCGAGCACCGCATTGACGAATTTCGGCTCGCGGCCTTCGGGAAAGAATGCCTGCGCGATCTGCACGTATTCGGTGATCACGACGCGCGGCGGGGTTTCGGTTTCCACCAGCTCGGCCCCGGCGGCGCGGAACAGCGCGCGCAGCGTCGGGTCGATGCGCGAGATCGGCCATTTGGCGACCAGCGCGCGGTCGGTCATCTGGTCGATGCGGCCCTGATCGTCAACCGCCAGATCGACCAGCTTGCGAAAATAGCCGACATCGGCCTCGACCCAGGTCTCGCCCTCGGTCTCGACGCCGATGCGGTGGTTCTCGAACTCGACGCGCACCTGTTCGACGGTCTGACCGGATACTTCCATCTGGAACAGCGCCTGCACGGCATAGAACCGCGCCGCGGACCGCAGCGCGCGTTTTTCATTGGCCTTGCTCATGCCCGCTCGCCCCCGTCGGCCAGCTGGATCGTCTCGGTCTGCGGGCTGCGAAACCCGACGCCGCCCTTGGGTGCGCCCCAGCGCCGCGCCAGCGCCAGCAGATGCAGCGCCGCCGCCGCCGCGNNCCGCGCCGCCGCCCTTGTTCTGATCCGCGGGATCGGCGCGCACGATGGCCTGGTCCATGTTTTCCACTGTCAGGATGCCATTGCCCAGACACACGCCCTGCAACCCCAACAGGGTCAATCCGCGCGAACTGTCGTTGCATACGGTGTCGTAATGCGTGGTTTCCCCCCGGATCACGCAACCGAGCGCGACGAAGGCGTCGAAATTCGACAGGCGAAAGGCCTGGCCAATGGCCGCGGGCACTTCCAGCGCGCCGGGCACCTCGATCAGCTCATGCGTGGCGCCGGCCTCATCCAGCGTGGCGCGGGCGCCGGCGATCATCATGTCGGCGATGTCGCGGTAATAGGGGGCGACGACGATCAGCGCCTTCACCGGCTTGTCAAAGCGCGGCAGGGGCAGGGAATAGTGGCTGGCTCCGGCCATGGTTCAATCCTTTGGAATGGCGCGGGTGCCCGCGATGTTGAGGCCATAGGCCTCCAGCCCGACCACGCGCGGGGTCGGCGAATTGGTGATCAGCGTCAGGTCATGCAGCCCCAGCGCCGCCAGGATTTGCGCCCCCAGCCCATATTGGCGCAGGGTCTGCGGGCTGGCCGTATCGTCGAGCATCAGCTTCATCGCCGTGTCGCGCAGCAACACGACCACACCGCGCCCCTCGGCGGCGATCACCTTCATCGCCCCTTTCAGGTCGCCGGAATGACCGTCACCGATGCCCAGCACGTCTTCAAGCGGGTTCATCGCATGCATCCGCACCAGCACCGGCTCGGGCGTTGACAGATCGCCCATCGTCAGCACGACATGCTCGGCGCCGTGGGTCTGGTCGGTATAGACCCGCATGTCCCAGGTCCCGCCATGGGCCGAGGTCACCGACCGCTTGGCGGTTTCGCGGACCAGGTTGTCGTGGCGCCGACGATAGGCGATGAGGTCGGCGATGGTGCCGATCTTGATGCCGTGCTTTTGCGCGAACCCGATCAGGTCTGGCAGGCGGGCCATCTCGCCATCGTCCTTCATGATCTCGCAGATCACGCCCGACGGGTTCAGCCCGGCCAGCCGCGAAATATCCACCGCGGCCTCGGTATGGCCGGCGCGCACCAGCACGCCGCCATCGCGGGCACGCAGCGGAAAGATATGCCCCGGCGTGGCGATGTCGGCATTGGTTTTCGTCGGGTCGATGGCCACGGCGATGGTGCGCGCGCGGTCATAGGCCGAGATGCCGGTGGTCACGCCTTCGCGCGCCTCGATGGAAATCGTGAACGCGGTTTCGTGACGCGAGGCGTTGTTGGTCGACATCAGTGACAGCCCCAGCGCGTCGATCCGATCGCCGGGCAGGGTCAGACAGATCAGGCCGCGCCCGTGGGTGGCCATGAAGTTGATCGCCTCGGGCGTGCACATCTGCGCGGGGATCACCAGATCGCCCTCGTTTTCGCGATCTTCGTGATCCACCAGAATGAACATGCGCCCGTTGCGCGCGTCGTCGATGATCTCTTCGATCGTCGAGATCGCATCGCGCCAGTTCGCTTCCACCGGGCCGGGCTTTTCGTAATCCATCGTCCACTCCTGTCGACCAGAAGGCCCAGATAGCGCAAGGGAGGCGCGGGTGAAAGGGGGCGAGGGCCGCGACGTGCAGTTCCGCTGCGGTTCGGGGGCGCTCAGCCGGGCGTGCCCTCTTTGTGGCGGTCGGATCGGATCGGGTCGGCCAGCAGCCGCAGCCCGTTCAGAACCACCAGAACCGTGCCGCCCTCGTGACCCAGCACGGCCAGCGGCAGCGGCAGGTCAAAGAACAGTCCGCCGATCACCAGCACCAGCATGGCGCCAATCGCAAAGATCAGGTTCTGGCGCACGATCACGGCGGTGCGATGCGCCAGACGGTGTGCCTCGGCCAGACGGGTCATGTCCTCGGACAGGAACGCCACATCGGCGGCCTGCAAGGCCACTTCGGACCCGGCGGCCCCCATGGCGATGCCGACATCGGCGCGCGCCAGTGCCGCGGCGTCGTTCACCCCGTCGCCCACAAAAGCCACCTTTCCCCTGGCGGTCATGCCCGCGACCAGATCGACCTTGTCGGCGGGCAGAAGTTCAGCGTGGATTTCATCGGGGGTCAGGCCCAGTTCGCTGCCGATGCGCAGCGCGACAGGGCGCCGGTCGCCGGTCATCATCGCCAGTTCGGCCACCCCGCGCCCGCGCAGCGCCGCAAGCCCGCGTGCCGAGGTCTCGCGCACCCGATCGGCCACCGTCACCGCGCCCAAAAGCTGGTCGCCGCGCCCGGCAAAGATCAGCGTCGCCGCGCCTTCGGTCATCGCGGCCAGCGCCGGCCGGTCGATATCGGCCCCCATCCGCCGTGCGATGCGGCCATTGCCTGCCCAGATCGGGCCGGATCCGTCGCGCCCCTCGATCCCCTCACTGGGGGTCGAGCGCACATCCTCGACCGTGTGCCGCGCAAGTCCGCGCGTCGTCGCGTCCAGCCGAACCGCCGTGGCAATCGGATGCTCCGACTGCGCTTCGAGCCCGGCCAGAACCGTCAGGAACGCGGTTTCATCGCCGTCCGGTGTCCAGACCTCGGTGACTTCGGCCTTGCCGGTGGTCAGCGTCCCGGTCTTGTCAAAGGCAAAGGCGCGCACCTCGGCCAGGGTTTCCAGCGCCGCGCCGCCCTTGAACAGCACCCCACCCCGCGCGGCCGCCGACAGAGCCGACAGGATCGCGGCGGGAACCGAGATCACAACCGCACAGGGGCTGGCCGCGACCAGCAGCGTTGCCGCGCGATACAGCGCCTCGTCCCAGCCGCGCCCCAGCAGCAGGAAGGCCAGCAGCGCCAGCACCGAGCCGACCAGCACCGCCACGGTATAGCGCTGCCCGAACCAGGCGCTGAACCGCTCCGAGGGGGCCTTGGCTGCCTGAGCCTCGGTCACCAGCGTGATCATCCGCGCGACGGTGCTGTCGGCGGTCCCGCGCGAGACGGTGACATCCAGCACCCCGTCCAGGTTCACTGTCGCCTCGAACACCTTGTCGCCCGGCGCCTTGTGCACCGGCATCGATTCTCCGGTGATGGTGGATTCGTCCAGCGAACCGCTGCCCGCCGCGATCACCCCATCCACCGGCACCCGTGCACCGGGGCGCAAGACCACCGTGTCGCCGGGTTTCAGACCCTCGACCGCCACTTCACTCACACCCTCGGAGGTGCGCAGCATCGCGGTGTCGGGGCGCAATGCCATCAGCGCCTCGACGGCGCGGCGTGCGCGGCCCATCGCCCGGGTTTCCAGCGTGTTCGAAATCGAGAACAGCGTGAGCAATACCGCCCCCTCCATCGCCGCCCCGACAGAAAGCGCCGCCAGGGCCGCGATCACCATCAAGAGGTCGATGTCGAGCACCCGGTTCACGCGCATCTCGCGCAGAGCCGTGATCGTCGCCGGAATGCCACCCGCCGCGTAGACCAGGATCAGCCCGGCAATTTCGACCGGGGCCATTCCCAGTGCCCAGCGCCCGAACGCCGCCATCGCCATGCCAAGCACGGTGATCGCCGACAGCAGCAGCCCGGCCTCTCGTTCCACCCACGCGCGCATTCTTTGCCTTTTATCGTTTTGCCTACCTGATCATGGCGATCGATGCCGGTCCTTGACCCATCGCAAGTCTGATCCGGTGGACGATGATCCGCAATCCTGCGTCTGCGGCGCATTTACGCGGCTTGTCCACAAGAGATTTCCCTTTACAGGGTTCCCCTGATCGTCCACCATATCTAGTAAGAACGGCAATATATATACGCCGCACCCGCCCGCAACCACATCCATGGTAGTCCGGGCACCTGTTGAGGCTCGAACAGAGAAAGCCGGGACATGCCCCTGTCCGAGGACTATAGCCTGTCCGACGAGATCCATCCGATCGATATCGTCGAGACACTGGCCGAGCACCACGCGTGGGATTTCGACCGCGTCGCGGATGACCAGATCGCCATGGCGGTCGAGGGTCAATGGCGTGGATATTCGCTGACGCTGGCATGGTCCAGCGCCGACGAAACGCTGCGTCTGATCTGCACCTTCGAGATGGAGCCGCCAGACGGTCGTCTGGGGGCGTTGTATGAGGTGCTCAACCTGACCAACGATCTGGTCTGGGGTGGGGGCTTTACCTACTGGACGCAGCAGGGCCTGATGGTCTGGCGCTACGGCTTGCTGTTGTCGGGTGGTCAGGTCGCCGCGCCCGAACAGATCGACCAGATGATCCAGTCCGCCGTGGCCGCCTGTGAGCGGTTTTATCCGGCGTTCCAACTGGTTGCCTGGGCCGACCACGCGCCCGAGGACGCGATGAAACTCGCCATTGCACGCGCTTACGGTCGCGCCTAGTCTCCGCCCCGTCCTGGCTTCGGGGACAACGGGAATGACAGGGGGATGACATGGATCTGAGCGGTTTGAACAGCGGTGGCCTGGTGCTGCTTGGCTGCGGCAAGATGGGCTCGGCGTTGCTGGAAGGGTGGCTCAAGAACGGCTTGAACGCCAGCGCGGTGCATGTGATCGAACCCAATCCCTCGGACTGGCTGCGCTCCAGCGGCGTGACTCTGAACGGCGCGATCCCGGATCGCCCGGCAATGGCGGTGCTGGCGGTCAAGCCGCAGATGATGGGCGATGCGCTGCCAGCGCTGCGGGCGCTGGGCGGAGGTGGCACGGTCTTCGTGTCGATCGCCGCGGGCACCTCTTTGGCGGCGATCGAACGCGCGCTGGGCGCGGGCACCCCGGTGGTGCGGGCCATGCCCAACACCCCCGCCGCCGTCGGCCGCGGCATCACCGCGTTGGTCGCCAACCCGCTGGTGCCCGCCGGGGCGCTGGATCTGGCGCGGGCACTGATGGCGGCGGTCGGCCAGACCGTAATGCTGGACGACGAGAGCCAGATGGACGCCGTGACCGCCGTCTCGGGCTCTGGCCCGGCTTATGTCTTTCACCTGATCGAAACCCTGGCCGCCGCCGGTGTCGCGCAGGGTCTCCCCGAGGAGATGGCGCTGCATCTGGCTCGAGCCACCGTTGCGGGTGCGGGTGCGCTGGCCGAAGCAGCCGGGGATAGCCCGGCGCAACTGCGGATCAATGTCACCTCGCCCAAGGGCACGACGGCCGCCGCGTTGACCGTGCTGATGGACGCGGACCACGGGTTTCCACCTCTCTTGCGGCGCGCCGTCGCGGCGGCTGCGGATCGTTCGCGGGAGTTGGGGCAATGACCATCGCGTTTGACGATTTCCTCAAGGTCGATATCCGCGTTGGCACCATCACGGCGGTCGAGGCCTTTCCGCAAGCGCGCAAGCCCGCGTGGAAACTGACCGTCGATTTCGGGCCCGAGATCGGCGTGAAACGCTCGTCAGCGCAAATCACGACGCATTACGCCCCCGAGGATCTGGTCGGGCGTCAGGTGCTGGGCGTGGTGAATTTCCCGCCGCGCCAGATCGGACCGTTCCTGTCCGAGGTGCTGGTGCTGGGGCTGCATGACAGCGGCGAGGCGGTGGTGCTGGTCGGGCCGGAACGCGCGGTGCCCGATGGCGCGAGGTTGTGCTGATGAAGCTGTTCATCTCGCGCCCCTTGCCAGAACCCGTGCTGGAGGCTGCGCGCGCTGCGTTCGATGTCACCGTGCGCCGTTCGAACGCGCCGTTGTCCAACACCGAGATGCACGCCGCGCTGACCGGCTATGACGTGATTCTTCCGACCTTGGGGGACCAGTTCAGGGCGCCGGTCTTTGCGGCCTGTCCGGCACCGCGTGCGCGGCTGCTGGCCAATTTCGGCGTGGGCTATAACCATATCGACGTGGCGGCGGCCCAGGCAGCCGGGCTGGCGGTGACCAACACGCCGGGCGCAGTGACCGACGCCACCGCGGATATTGCGCTGACCCTGATGCTGATGAGCGCGCGCCGTGCCGCCGAGGGCGAGCGCCTGGTGCGCGCCGGGCGTTGGCAGGGCTGGCACCCGACGCAGATGCTGGGTCTTCACCTGAGCGGCAAGACGCTGGGCATCGTCGGCATGGGGCGCATCGGCCAGGCCATCGCCAAGCGCGCGCATTTCGGGTTCGACATGGCGATCCGCTATCACACCCGCACCCCGCGTGACCTGCCCGACTTGCCAAAAGCGCAGCGCATGGAAAGCCTGCATGCGCTGATGGAAGCTTGCGACATCGTTGTGATTGCCGCCCCGGCGACGCCGCAAACCCATCATCTGATCGACGCGGCGGCATTGGCCGCGATGCGGCCCCATGCGCATCTGATCAACATCGCGCGCGGCGATCTGGTCGACGAAGCCGCGCTGATTGCCGCCTTGCAGGGCGGGCGGATCGCCGGGGCAGGGCTGGATGTCTACGAATTCGAACCCCGCGTTCCGCCCGAATTGCTGGCGATGGAGAACGTGGTCTTGCTGCCGCACCTGGGCACCGCCGCGCTGGAGGTGCGCACGCAGATGGGAATGATGGCCGTGGCGAATGCCGTAGCTTTCCGCGATGGACAGGAGCTTCCCAATGCCGTCTGAGGGTGGAGGTGCGTTGCGACGTCTGGGCGTGGCCTTGCTGAACGCAACCTTGTTGCTGGCGGCGCTGGTGCTGCTCTTGGCGGTGATCCTGGTCTGGCAGGTGCGCGGCCTGGCGACCGACATGCGCGACGGGCTGCGCAGCGAGTTGGTGACAATCCAGCCGCGCGTCGAAGAGGCCCGCCATTCCGCGCAAGAGGCATTGAGCGCGCTGGATGCCGCCGCCCAGGCTCCGGGGGCCACCACGTCACCGCCGCCGGTCGCGGTAACACAGGCGCAGGACCGCTTGCGGGCCTTGCTGGATGATCTGGCGACGCTCGATCCAGGCCTCGAAAACGCCGAACAGACCGAAAGCCTTCTGCGACGACTCGCCTTGCTGATCATCGCAACGGCGGCGCAGGGGTTGCTGGACCCCGCCGCGCGGTGATCGCAGCCTGATTGCCGGGGTGCCCTGCGGCGATTTCGCAGGTGGAATCATCACGCGCCCGGATTATGATCTGATAAAGCACAGGAGTCTGCCATGTCCCGGAGTTCCGAAACCACGCATCCCGAATCCCCCGCCGATGAAACGCCCGGCCTGCCGCGTCTGGTGCGCGTCTATCTGCGGCAGATCGCGATCGGATTCGCGCTGTCGGCGGTGTTCGTCGGCCTCTTGCTGGGGTTCAACGTCGCCAATCTGCGCAGCTTGGTCACAACCACCCAGGGCGGCGCCATCGCTGTTTTCCTGTTGTTCTTCTTCAACGGGTTGGTGTTTGCCGGGGTGCAATTCGGCATCACCATCATGCGCATGGCCGCCCCCGAGGACAAAGGCCCGCGCGGCGGGCGGCGGGCGCCCAAGGCGACCAACACCCCCGTCCGGGTCGATGTTGCCGCGGGGCGCTGACGGTTGGCGCTGAAGGCTGGGGTGGCGGGCCCGCAGCGACCGTGTCGGGCGTGAATTTCCCGAGAGCCTGAGTGATCAGGTGGGCGCCAGATACCAAGGCCAGGACCTTGGCAGAGCCAGCTCCCTCGGAAGTGCTTATCGGCCACTGGAAAAGAGCCGTCCACGCGAAGAGCAGAACCCGCCACTGATGAATCTAGGGCGCGGCTGTGGCTCCTGCAAGGGGGGATGCGTGGGCCCGGCGATTTCGTGATCCCGGCGCGGCACGCGGTGCGGTGGGCCGGGGGGAGTTTCCTTGTAGAAGGCCCTCGAAATCGCCACCCGGCGCGCTACACTTGGCAACATGCCTGATGATGCCTTGCAGCCCGGACAACGGCTGGCGCGCGGGGTGTGCCGCCTGTTGCGCAGCCATGATTTTGCCACCCTGGACGAGGTCACGCCCCGGCCGGGATTGCGGGTGGATGTCATGGCGGTCGGTCCCAGGGGCGAAATCTGGGTCGTGGAATGCAAATCGAGTCGCGCGGATTTCACCTCGGATCGCAAATGGCAGGGGTATCTGGACTGGTGCGACCGGTTCTTCTGGGCTGTGCCGTCAGAGTTTCCGACCGAGATCCTGCCAGCGGAAGCGGGAATGATCATCGCCGACGAGTATTTCGGCGAGATTGTCACGATGGCTCCGTCGCAGCCCTTGGCCGCCGCGCGGCGCAAGGCGCTGACCTTGCGATTCGCGCGGATGGCCGCGCTGCGCCACCAGGCGCTGCGCGATCCTGGGCCCTCGCGCCCGGGGTAAAGGAAAACACCCCGCCGGTTGCGGCGGGGTGTTGTGTCCGATGTCCTGACGGTCGGGCTTATTCTGCCGGAACCAGGCTTTCGAGATAGGCATACATGTCTGCGGCACCCGAACGCATGCGATAGTTCATCGCGGAGCGGACCGAGTTGTCACCGAGATGCGCGCGCAGGAACGCGGTCGGATCCTGAACGTATTCGACAAAGTTCTCTTCGGTCCAGGTCGCGCCGGTGGCCGCGAAGGCCTGCAGCGGTTCGCTGTAGTTGAACCCGTCGACCGAGGCGACGGCGCGCCCGGGAAGGCCATAGAGGTTCGGACCCGTGCGCCCGCCGCGCTGAATCACCGTGCCCTCATCGTCGGTGATCCCGTGACAGCTGCGGCACCCGCGCCATTCAGCTTCACCGGCGACCGGATCACCGGCCAGCGCACTGGTTGCTGACAGGCCCAGAGTAAAGGCGGCGAGGGTGGACAGGGCAAGGGTCTTCATCATGGCTGCAAACTCTCTGTCTGTGCGGGTTGGATGCATCCCGCGAAATGGTCACACCGCCTTATATTGCACGTCACGGTCCAAGGTCCAGTGATCGGCGCAATTTGTCACAGGGAGTTCAGGGTTTCAGTCGATAGCCCCGCCGCAGCCAGACCCAGGCCAGCGCCGAGAGAGCCAGTGTTGTGCCAGCGGTGACCGCGAGGCCGAGAATCGGGTTGCTGTCCGACGTGCCCAGATAGCCATACCGGGCGCCGTCGATCAGATAGAAGATCGGATTGGCATGGCTGATTGCCCCCATCAAGGGCGGCAGAGCTTCGAGCGTGTAAAAGGTTCCCGACAGGAACGACAGCGGCGTGACGATGAAATTGGTGACCGCCGCGATCTGGTCGAACTTGGCCGACAGAATTCCCGCAGCGATCCCCAGTGCCCCCAGCAGGCACGACCCGGTCAGCACGATCATCAACAGCCAAAGCGGATTGGTCGGCCACAGGCCCAGAGCCAGCCCGGTTCCCAGCACGATCACCGCCGCGACAAGCAAGCCACGCGCGACACCCCCCGCCAGGAACCCGATCACCAGCTCCAGCGGCGACAGGGGCGGCATCAGCGTATCGACGATATTGCCCATCACCTTGGCGCCGACAATCGACGAGGCGGTATTGGCAAAGGCGTTCTGGATCACCGACATCATCAGAATTCCCGGCGCAAGGAAGGCGATGAACGGAACACCCATCACCGGCCCCCGGGTCGGACCCAGAGCCAGCGAGAATACCGCCAGGAACAGACCCGCGGTGACCAATGGAGCGCCGACGGTCTGTTGCCACACGGCCAGAAAGCGCCGCGTCTCGCGGGCCGCCAGCGTCCACAAGCCGAGCCAGTTGACACGGCCGAACCGGCGGGCGCCCATCGCCTGATGAAAATAGCCGGCGTTGTGCCGTTCGGTCACGCTCATGTGGTCGTCTCCATGCTGGGCATTGCCTTCGGTGCGGTCCGCTTGTATCTCAATGCGTCCCCGATAGAATAGGGGAAACTGACACCAGGGTCCGGGCTATGGGCCCCATCTTGCGGAGCGCCAAGTATGTCCTGGACCGACGATCGGGTCGAATTGCTCAAGAAAATGTGGGCCGAGGGCAAATCGGCCTCGCAGATCGCCAAGG
>JAGRMK010000337.1 GCA_020441345.1 Paracoccaceae bacterium | reverse complement strand
CACAAGGGGCTGGCCGCGTTGACCGCGCCGACGGTCAATTCCTACGACCGGCTGCAACCGGCCACCCTGTCGGGCTACTGGTGCAACTGGGGCGAAGATCATCGCGGTGTCACTGCGCGGGTCTCGGGCGAGGGCGGCAAGAAGGCCCGGCTCGAACACCGGATGGCTGATGCCTCGGCCAACGCCTATGCAGCCGTCGCCGCCGTCCTGCAGGCCGCGCTTCTGGGTTACGAGGGGCGCTATGCGCTGCCCGACCCCGAAACCGGCGATTGCTTCACCGGCCAGAGCGCGCCGCATGGCGTCGCCGCCTCGCTGGCCGAGGCGCTCGATGACCTCGAGGCCGACACCGCCCTGGTCGCGGCCATGGGGGCCGAATACTGCGCGCATCACCTGCACATGAAACGCGCCGAGGTCGAAAAGACCGCCGAGATGAGCGCCGACGCGGTGCGCGATTTCTACATCTGGTTTGTCTGAGGGATGTGACGATGAAAGCCACCTGGATCCTGCCCGACGGGCGAAAGATCACCGCCGAGGTCGCGCCCGGCACCACGATGATGTCCGCCGCCGTCGCCCATGACGTGCCCGGTGTGATCGGCGAATGCGGCGGCACGCTCAGCTGCGCGACTTGTCACGTCTACGTCGATCCGGCCTGGGCGGACAAGACCGGCAGCGCGGGCGAGTTCGAAGAGGCGATGCTCGATGTCGCCGAAGCCCCGCGCACCGAGACCTCGCGCCTGTCCTGCCAGATCGAGATGTCGGCGGAGCTGGACGGGCTGATGCTGCGGGTTCCCGGCGTCTGACGGAACAAGGGCGGGGCACCGCCCTTGTCCCTTGCCCGAATGCGTCTACGGGCAGCCAGGTCCCGTGCGGCAAATCCTGCCGACAAAGCAGGAAAAGTACCCCTGGTTATAGCAGCCCCCAGGTCCGCCGGGTCCGGGGGAACATTGCGTCGTGCCGCTTGGGCAGATCAAGCCGCTGACGCAGCTGTCCCCACGCCCATAGCAGCCACCCGGACCGCTACTGCCCGGACCACAGTAGAGCATGCCCAGTTGCGAACAATACGACTGGCTCTGTGCCAGCAGCAGGGGCTCCCCTGGCTCGGTTTGCTGCGCGACCGCAGAACCGGTCGCGAGTCCAACACAGAGCGACGAAACAAGAGCCATGAAACCGATCCGATAGACCATGAGAGTCCCTCCATCCAAAGCTGGACAAAGGATCGCGGCCGACCTGCATCCGGGCCTTGATCTAGATCACACAGGACCTGCGACAAAAGCGTCAGTCACGGGAACCCGGGACTGTGCCCGGCATCGAGGCCCGCGCAATCGCTGCCCGCCGACCCGTGTTCGACACCCTGCGCCGCGCCCGACCCAGCCGCAAAACCGCTGGAATTCATCTTGCTGAAAATACTCACCTTTTTCTCGTGCAGTCGCCGACAGAGGGGCGCGATCACCGCCCGGCTGCCGCCTTCACCCCCCACAATCCGACCCCCAGCACCAGCCCCCAGAACGCGCCGCTCACCCCCCAGAGCGTCATGCCGCTGGCCGCGATCAGAAAGGTCATGGCCGGGGCCTCGATCTGCCTGGTGTTGCTGAACGCGGCCGACAGCGCGGCGACCAGCGCCGGGATCAAGGCCAGCCCTGCAACCGCCGTGATCAGCAAATTGGGCGCCAGTGCGAAGGCCGAGGTCACGCGCGTCGCCGCAAAGGCCATCGCGACATACGCCAGTCCCGAGACCATCGCCGCCCAATAGCGCCCTGCCGGATCGCGGCCCGCATCCTCGCCGGCCATCATCGCCGCGGTGATCGCCGACATGTTGACCGGGACCGCCCCGAAAACCGCAATCAGCAGACTGGCAGCGCCGGTGTTGCGCAACATCGCAGGACGGCGCACCGCGTAGCCGTTCATCTCCAGCACCGCGAAGCCGGGAATATTCTGCCCCGCCATGGTGATCAGATAGAGCGGCAGCGCAACCGAGATCACCGCTTGCACCGAGAACACCGGCATCACCGGGGTCAGGGCGGGCATCAGCGCAATGTCGTTCTGAATTCCCCCGGCCGGCCCCTCTACGCCAAAGGCCAACACCAGGACGAAAGCCAGCACCGCCAGCGGCATCGCCGCCAGCCGGTTCCACACCAGGCCCAGCGCCCAGGCGGCAACGACCGGCGCCACCAGCTTCGGGATCGCGCCCAGCGCCAGCGCCGGGGCCAGGCAGAGCTTGAGCAGAACACCCGCCAACAGCGCACTGGCAACGGGTCGGGGAATGGCGGCAACGACCCGGCCCAGCGCGGGTACGAACCCGGTTACCAGGATCATCCCGGCGCAGACGATCAGCGTGCCGACCGCCTCGGCGAAGCCGCCCGGCAGCACCGCGGTTGAGGCCAGAAAGGCCGCGCCCGGTGTCGACCAGGCGACCGCCGCCGGGGTGCGGGTCAGAGCGGGCAACCAGAGACTGCACAGCCCCATCCCTAAAGTGGCAAAGAACAGTCCCGTGGCGGCCTGCGCCTCGCTGGCGCCCATCGCCGTCAACCCGGTGAGCACGATGGAAAACGAGGCGGCATAGCCGACAAAAGCCGCCAGAACCCCCATGGCAACAGCGGGGGCCGAAAGATCGCGAAGCATGGTCGGACCTGTTTGCGTTCGGTGGCAT
>JAGRMK010000336.1:4916-5124 GCA_020441345.1 Paracoccaceae bacterium | reverse complement strand
GCGCGGGCATGGAATACACGATGGACTTCGCCGACCGGATCGACCCGCACGAGGAGGTCATCGAACAGGGCAAGGCCCGCGTGATCATCGCACCGATGGCGCAGATGTTCCTGTTCGGCACCGAGATCGACTATCAGACCGGCCTGCTTGAATCCGGGTTCCAGTTCCGCAATCCGAATGTCTCGGATGCTTGTGGATGCGGCGAATC
>JAGRMK010000336.1:0-4815 GCA_020441345.1 Paracoccaceae bacterium | reverse complement strand
TTGGTAGCGCCGCCAGCTTGGCCGGGCGTGGCGATGACCACGGGCCAGCCGCCCTCAATCCAGCAAGGCCCGCCATGACCCCCCGCCTGACCGCCGATTTCTGGGTTCATGCCTATCTCGCCCGCCTGCGGCTGGCCGATATCCCGGCCTATGTCGTCGCACGGGGCGATGCCAACGCGGGGGCGGTGCTGATCAAGCAGGCGCCGCTCGACGGCACCGCCAGCCTGCATCAGCGCCAGTTCGACCCGCTCGCCGATCACCGAAGCTGGGTTCAGGTCGCCGATGGCCCCGAGCCCGAGATCGACGCGCGTATCGCTCGTGAACGTGCCCGCGACCCCGATCTCTGGGTGATCGAGGTCGAAGACCCCAGGCGCCGCACCTTGCTGGATGAACCCGGGCTCGACGGCTGACGCCGGTGCGGTCCGCGTCCGACACGGATTGATCCCGCACGGTTCGCCGCTATCTTGTCCTCATCCCGCTTGCGAAAGGCTTGCCATGCTGTTTCCCTTCAAACCCGTCACTATGGTCGCCCCGGACCAGGCCCTGCCCGGTCGCCCCGATCCGATTCCCACCGCCGACACGCATTTCCTGAGCGGTCGCCCCCTCGACGCTCCGCTGCCCGAGGGGATGGAGGCCGCGATCTTCGGCATGGGCTGTTTCTGGGGCGTCGAGCGAATCTTCTGGACCCTTCCGGGTGTCTGGCTGACGATGGTTGGCTATGGCGGCGGCTATACCCCGAACCCGACCTACAAGGAGGTGTGCAGCGGCCAGACCGGACATACCGAACTGGTCCGGGTGGTTTATGACCCCGCCGTGATCGGTTATGACCAGCTCTTGCGCACATTCTGGGAAAACCACGATCCCACGCAGGGGATGCGCCAGGGCAACGACCGCGGCACCCAGTATCGGTCTGCGATCTATGCCACGACGCCCGCCCAGCGTGCCGCCGCCGAGGCCAGCCGCGCGGCCTATCAGCCCCGCCTGACCGAGGCCCGGCTGGGCCAGATCACCACCGAGATCGCGGATGCCCCCGCCTTTTACATGGCCGAGGATTACCACCAGCAATACCTGGCCAAGAACCCGGATGGCTATTGCGGCATCGGCGGAACCGGTGTCTCGTGCCCGGTCGGGCTTGCGATCTGAGGCCGCTCAGGCTAGGCGGTTTCCAACCAAGCCGGAGGCCGCCATGCCCACATACACCGCCCTGACCACCCTCCCCGACGAGACCCGCGCCCAGGCGCTTGGCGAGGCGCTTGAGGCGCTGGAACCCGAGCCCGTGGGCGTCGGCGTGTTCGAACTCGAAGACGGGTCGGGGCTGTGGGAAGTCGGCGCCTATTTCACTGAAATGCCCGACGACATCGAACTGACGCTAATGGCCGCCGCCTTTGGCGCGGCGGAATTCGCCGTGTCAGAACTGCCGGAAATCGACTGGGTCGCCCATGTCCGGCGCGAGTTGAAACCGGTCGAGGCCGGACGCTTTTTCGTGTACGGCAGCCACGACGCCGACAAACTGCCCGCCGACCGCATCGGCCTGCTCATCGAGGCCGCGATGGCTTTCGGCACCGGGCATCACGGCACCACGCTGGGCTGCCTGAAGGCGCTGGACCGGCTGGCGGACCAGGGCGTCCACGCGCGAAACGTGATCGATGTCGGCTGCGGCACCGCTGTTTTGGCAATGGCAGCGGCAAAGATCTGGCCCGAAACGGTGATGGCCAGCGACATCGACCAGGTCGCGGTCGATGTGTCCGAGGCGAATGTGAAGGCCAACGATCTTACCGGGCGGGTGATCTGCCTGGAGGCAGTCGGATTCGAACACCCCGATATCCGCGCCCGCGCGCCTTTCGACCTGATTTTTGCCAACATCCTCAAGGGACCGTTGATCCAGCTTGCCCCCGACATGGGCCGCTATGCTGCCAAAGGCGGGCTGGCGATCCTGTCGGGGTTGTTGAACACCCAGGCCGAGGACGTGCTGGCCGCTTATGCCGCGCAAGGGTTCGACACGGTGTCACGCGATGAAATCGGCGACTGGACCACGCTGGTTCTTAGGCACGCCTAAGTTTCGCCAGAGTTTTCCGCCACGATCCCGCTCAGACATATTGCTTCTGACGGGTGACTGACATGGCAAGCGCCGATTATCTGCGTCGAATGGAATCCGTTCTCGCCGCCAAGGCCGAGGACAAGGTGGCAAAGGAACGCCGCCCCCTCTACCGCGTCCTGCGGATCATCGGGGCATTGGCGGGGTCACTGGCGCTGTTCTTTGTCCTCAAGGCGGCGGCGCTGGCTTATTCGGATACTCCGTTGCCAACCGCGCCCGCAGCCGAAGCCGGCATCGGGGCACAAGTCCAGCACTGGATCGCCGGCGCGGATCCGATCAGCCGGACGCTTGCGCTGGCCATGCGCCAAGCCCCGGCAGTATCAACGGATCGAGACAATCCGGGCGACTGACGCCGAAGGTCGGACCCGGCGCAGCGCGCCACGAAAAACGCCGCCTCGGGCGACCGGGCGGCGTTCTCTCATGGCGGTGCGGCGAGGGATCAACGCATTGCGCTCACGATAGTCGCGATATCGCCACGGCACAGGCCGATGTCGTCCAGTTCACGATCCGAGAGTTTCGCCAACTCGTTGCGGGTCACGCGCTGATCGTTCCAGGCGACATAGCGGGCAAAGAGATCGCCGAAGGAAAAGCCGAAGGCACGGCCAAAAACACCATCAGCGACCGGGCGGGATTGAGCAAAAAAGGCCATCTGAGGCTCCTGTCGTTTTCAAACTGCTCAAGCATTGTGCTTGTGACGCCCACATAGGCCGCACAGAGAGGAACGAGAAGCCAGATTCGCTGCAATGCTGATATGCAGTTGCAGCATAGCGCCACAACAGAAAATCCCTTTGGCAGGGAGAGGACCGAATGCGACGTTTTTAGCGCTGTTTTCGCCGGATGCAACCCTCAGCACGCGACAAATCGCGCCGCGCGGCTTTGGACTGGTCAATGTTCACTTTTCGTGCTAGCCAAATCGTCAACACCGGATCAACCGGAAACACGGCGCAAGCCAGTGCACAGACAGGCAGGGCCAGACATGCGGGTATTGGGCATCGACCCCGGGCTGCGGAACATGGGCTGGGGCATCGTGGATGTCGCGGGGGTCCGATTGCGTCACGTTGCCAATGGCACCTTGCGGTCGCTAGGCACCGACGATCTGGCCAGCCGCCTGCTCAGCTTGCATACGCAGCTGGCCCAGGTGTTGCGGACCCATAGCCCCGATTGCGCGGCGGTTGAACAGACCTTTGTCAACAAGGATGCCGTCGCGACCCTGAAACTGGGCCATGCACGCGCCGTGGCCCTCTTGGTCCCCGCTCAGGCCGGGCTGACGGTCGGCGAATACGCCCCGAACGCCGTCAAGAAGGCCGTGGTCGGGGTCGGCAAGGCGGCCAAGGTGCAGGTTGACCACATGGTGCGCATGCAATTGCCCGGCGTGCAGATCGACAGCCCCGATGCCGCCGATGCGTTGGCCGTGGCACTGTGTCATGCGTTTCACATGCAATCTTCGGGGCGATTGCAGGCGGCATTGAGGGCGGCGGAATGATCGGCAAGATTTCCGGGCGGCTGGATTACCGGGCAACTGACCATGTTCTGATCGACGTGCGCGGGGTGGGTTATATCGTCTATGTGTCCGAGCGCACACTGATGGCTCTGCCCGGTCCGGGGCAGGCCTGCGCGCTCTATACCGAATTGATGGTGCGCGAAGATCTGCTGCAATTGTTCGGCTTTCTGACCCTGGCGGAAAAGGAATGGCACCGGTTGCTGACCTCGGTCCAGGGCGTCGGCGCCAAGGCGGCGATGGCGATACTGGGCACGCTTGGCCCCGACGGGGTGTCCCGCGCGCTGGCGATCGGCGACGCCGGCGCGATCCGAAAGGCACCCGGTGTCGGCCCGAAACTGGCGCAGCGCATCACGCTGGAACTCAAGGACAAGGCACCGGCGGTGATGGCGATGGGGGCCACGGCGCCGGACCTGGGCGAGGACGCAGTAATTGACACTGCCGATGCCGCCAGCCCGTCGGACGCCGCCCCCGTCAAGCCCGCCGCACCGGACAGCGTGCCGACGAAACCCGCCCCGCGCACCAGCGCCCGCCGCCAGGCGCAGCAGGCACAGGCTGACGCGCTTTCGGCCCTGACCAATCTTGGGTATGGCCCGTCGGACGCCGCGCAGGCCGTCGCGCAGGCTGCCGAACATGAAACCGAAACCCCCGGTCTGATCCGTGCCGCCCTCAAGCTTCTGGCGCCGAGGGCCTGAGCGATGCAGGCCCTGTCCGCGCCCTGTCCCCATCCTGCCGCACGGGCGTTAACAGGACGGTAACGCCGCCCCTTGCCCTGCCCCGGCCTTTGCGAGCACTCTGACCCCATGACCACCCCCGACCCCACGCTTCGTCCCGATCTTCAGCCCGAAGACACCGACCGCGCTCTGCGGCCGCAGATGCTGGAGGAATTCATCGGCCAGCACGAGGCGCGGGCCAATCTGCGGGTGTTCATCCAGTCGGCAAAGATGCGCGGCGAAGCGATGGACCACACGCTGTTTTACGGCCCACCCGGTCTGGGCAAGACCACCCTGGCGCAGATCATGGCGCGCGAACTGGGGGTCGGGTTTCGCATGACCTCGGGCCCGGTGCTGGCCAAGGCCGGCGATCTGGCGGCAATCCTGACCAATCTGGAACCGCGCGACGTGCTGTTCATCGACGAGATTCACCGCCTGAACCCAGCCGTCGAAGAGGTGCTCTACCCGGCGATGGAAGATTTCCAGCTTGATCTGGTGATCGGAGAGGG
>JAGRMK010000335.1 GCA_020441345.1 Paracoccaceae bacterium | reverse complement strand
CGCGCTTGAACCCGCCGGCAAAGATGCCTGCCAGACGGTCCATGAAGATCGGGTTCAGCATCCCGGTCATTTGCAAGGGCTCTACCGTCCCGAACCCGTCCGGGCCGGGCAGGTTGTAATCGCGTCCACCGCCCGAAGGGCGTGGTGACCAGTCGACCTCGGGGTGCGAGGTGCCGATTTCATAGCGCAGGTCGAAACGGCTCATGTCGAATGCCCACATGTGCACATCGGCGCGGTTCTCGACCCCGTCCAGCCAATTGGCGCCGGGCACGTCCAGAACCTCCTGGCTGACCATGCCGGGTTGCACGATACTGGCGTATATACCGGGCGCGTTCTGCACCGCGTACCAGCTTCCGGCCTCCATCTGGCTGCTGTCGGCACCGACCAGATCGACCCGCAATTGAGAGCGCATCACGCGACGTTCGCGCAGATCGGCCCGTCCCAATGCCGCCACGACCGCGCCAGCCTCGGCCTCGTCCATCGTCTGTGCGCTGGTCAGATAGGCGTCTTCGTAAAGCGTATCCTTGATGATGTTGATCAGGTTCTCGCCAAAGGGCACGTAATCGCGCAGGAATTCGGTGACCGATTCCCGCATCGTCCGGCTGCCCGAGCCCCGGCTGCGCAGGAACAGACGCCCCTCGCAGATCGGGGCATAGGGCAGGCCTTCGGCCCGCGCGTCGTCCAGCTCGCCGTCCCAGGGTGTACAAGTCACCGATCCCGCTTCGCTTTCGATCACCAGTTCGGAATTGTTCGGCCCCAGCGAAACGGTGAACAATTCCGGTGCCGCGTTTTCCAGGTGCCAGTTGCGCGCGTTGCGCCCGTCTCCGGTTTCCAGCAGAAACCAGGCATTGACGAACGGGTTGAGCGAGGTCAGGCGCAACGCGGTGCCATCCGCCGCGGTGCCCGCCAGTTCGACGCGAAACGGCTGGAATTCGATCACCGAGCGGCGGAAATCTTCGCGAAAATCCGCGAATTGCGCGGCGCGTTGCGCGGCGGGCATATACCAGGGGGCAAGCGTGTCAGCGGCGGCGGCGGTCGCGGTCCCGGCGCCAAGCGCGGCCAGAACAGCGGCTACGCGCCAGCGGGGCGAAAAACCTGCGATCGTCAATGTCAGTCTCCCAAATCGTCAAAAAGCAAAGCATCACCGTGACCATACGGACAGCCATCGGCGGATTCCAGCGCAGCCTGCATCAATCGGCCGATTCAGGCAACAGGCCTGCCGGTGTGCTCACGCGGGTCTCACTCCATGGTGAAGCGCGCTCTCTTGACACGCGGGCCGTACCCGCTGCGCGTCGGCATTGCATACCAAAGCATACCGATTGATTTTGCCGCGCTCGACGGCTAAGAGGGCGCAAATCATCAGGAGAATGCCATGACCGCGACCGGCTCCCAGACGCGCACCGAAACCGACAGCTTCGGTCCTCTCGAGGTTCCCGCAGACAAGTACTGGGGCGCCCAGACGCAGCGTTCGATCATCAACTTTCCGATCGGCTGGGAACGCCAGCCGGTGCCGATCATCCGCGCTCTGGGCGTCGTGAAGAAAGCCTGCGCGCAGGCCAACAAGTCGCTGGGCACGATGGAGGCGCAGATCGCCGATGCGATCATCGCCGCCGCCGGTGAGGTCATCGACGGCAAGTTCGACGACAACTTCCCGCTGGTCGTCTGGCAGAC
>JAGRMK010000334.1 GCA_020441345.1 Paracoccaceae bacterium | reverse complement strand
TGGCAACCAGGCAGAATTTCAACGAAGAGCCCGCGCTTTTCGCCTCATTGACGGCATAGAGGTTGATGTAGTCGTCCGTCGCCGCATCGCGGTGCGATTTCGACGCCACGACCCGCAGCGCATCGTTGTTGGGGTTCGAGACCGTCAGCACCGTTGCCGCGCCGGGTGCGTCGCCGAATGGGCCTGTTTCCTCGACCGCTTTGCCATCGGCGCGGGTGTAGAACAGGCGCCCCTTGGCGGGGGCATAGACCACGCCACGCACAGGCACGCCACTTTCGACCAACGCGATGTTGACGGTGAAATCGCCGCGCCGCCTGACGAACTCCTTGGTCCCGTCCAACGGATCGACGATGATGAACCGGTCGGCCCGGATGGCATGGCTTTCCGACAGTTCCTCGGTCACGACGGGTATATCGGGAAACGCCAGCGCCAGTTCGGCGCGGATCAGCGCATCGGCGGCTTCGTCTGCTTCGGTCACCGGGCTGTCGTCGGATTTGACGCGGGTTTCGAAATCCGGGCGGCCATACACCTCCATGATCACCGCGCCGGCTTTCAGGGCGATGGCCCGAAACCGGGTTTCAATGAGATGATGAAACGAATTGGTCATGAAATCCTCGCAGACTCGAGCCGAGTTGATCGGCCCGCCGTTTGGGCTTATCGTCGTGCAAGACCCCAAGGCAACCCTTGGCCTATGAAACTGGCAGGAATTCCGCCGATGCTGAGCAATCGAAGCCAGGAAAACTGGTTCGCTTCTGCCTTTACGATTCTCGAGCTGATCTATCATTCCTCGATCCGCTCGGTGCGCAAATCCCACGGCAACGCCGTTCTGGGGCTGTTGATGAACATTGCCCAGACGATGATGCTGGTTGCGGTATTTTACGGCATGTATGTGTTGGTCGGCTGGCAGTCGGGCGGGATTCGCGGCGATTTCATGCTGTATCTGATGACCGGCGTCTTTTTGTTCATGTGCCACGTCAAGGCCATGTCGGCGGTCGTGCAATCCGAGGGGCCGACCTCGGCGATGATGAAGCACGCGCCGATGAACACCATCGTCGCCATTGGTGCGGCGGCCCTGGGTGAATTGTATACGCAAATCCTGTCGATGCTGGTGGTCTTGTTCATCTATCATGCCGCCTGGCAACCGCTGGTCATTCATAACACTCTCGGGGTCATGTACATGATGCTGATGGCGTGGTTTTCGGGGGTTGCGATCGGCACGATCTTTCTGGCCGCGAAACCTTGGGCACCGCAATTCATCGGGCTTTCGGCACAAATCTATTCCCGCGCCAACATGTTTGCATCGGGCAAGATGTTCGTGGCCAATTCGCTGCCCGGTTTCATGCTGCCCTATTTCACCTGGAACCCGTTGTTCCACACCATCGATCAGGCGCGTGGTTTCGCGTTCCTCAACTATAACCCGCATTATTCCAGTGCGCTCTATCCGCTGCTGATCTCTTTCGCCTGCCTTCTTGTCGGGTTGATGGGTGAATTTTACACGCGGCGCCGGGCCTCTATCAGCTGGGCGGCAAAGCACTAGCCTTGTGACCCAAGGGGTTTGCCCGACCAAGACAGCATTGCCAGCGGCGATATTCCCGGCAAGGGCACGGGCCAGACCGGGCTCTGCCGCTGCCAAGCAGTTCAGGGCGCTTTGACGCGGCTTTCGGCCATCGACCCAATGCCTGCCGCCGGACTTCGCTCCATTGTGAGGGACGGCTGCCACCGAATGTGCCACACTCGCCAGGTATTTTTTGACGACAGGAGTTTTTCATGATCCGGCTTTTTACCGGTTTGATCGCCCTTTTCCTGGCCACCGCCGCCATGGCACGGGATTTCCCCGCCTTGTTTCGTGTCACCGGCGTTGCCGCCAACGACGTGCTGAACATTCGCGCCGAGCCATCGGCGCAAACCCCAATTGTCGGCCATTTCACCCCGAACCAGACCGGGATCGAGGTTGTCGGTCTGTCCGAAGATCGGCGCTGGGGCCTCGTGCGCACCGATGAGGGGGTCGGCTGGTCGGCGATGCGCTTCCTGACGCAAGAACGCGCCGATAGCTGGCAGGATGGCCAGCAGCATCTGACCTGCGCCGGCACCGAACCCTTCTGGCGGCTTGACCTGTTTCTGCCCACCAACCGCGCCGAGTTTCACGACATCAACACCGGCGGGTTCGAAATGCGCACCAACGCCCCCGATATGGGTCGCACACGGTTTCCCGTGACCCTGGCGATGACCTTTGCCGGCGCGCGCCAGGGATTCGCCGCGATCCGTCAGGGTGTCTGTTCGGACGGCATGAGTGACCGGGTTTACGGTCTGGAGGTGCAAGTTTACTGGCTGGACGACACCGAGGGCCTGTCTGGGTGCTGCTATCTTGGCCATTGAACTCCGCTTGCAATCGGGACTTCGCGGCGCATAAGCTGCACAGGTGAACAATAGGCTCCGCATGCCCGCTCTCTTCATCGACGCCGACGCCTGCCCGGTCCGGTCCGAGGCCTTGGCCGTTGCCCTGCGCCACGCAATCCCGTTGCACATGGTCTCGAACGGCGGCATTCGCCCGGTGGATCACCCGTTGGTGCGGATGATCTATGTCGATCAGGGCCCGGATGAGGCCGACAAATGGATCGCCGATCAGTGCGGCCAGGGCGATGTGGTGGTGACGGCGGATATCCCGCTGGCGGCGCGCTGTATTGACGCGGGCGCCAGGGTGTTGAAACCCGATGGAACGGAATTGACGCCGACCGGAATCGGCCCCGCGCTGGCAATGCGCGACCTGGCAGCCGATCTGCGCAGCGCCGATCCGTTCCGCGCGGGGTCGGGCAAGGCGTTCAGCCCCCGCGACCGCGCGCAGTTTTCACAAACGCTGGAACGGCTGGTCGGGGCCAGCCTGCGCGCCGCATCGCGCGCATGATGCGCCTTGTGTGGTGCGGGCTGCGGTGACTCATCTGTCGGGCGGCTTTTCCTTGCTTCACGCGATGTCGCCGACCATGTCGGCCATGCCGGGATAAACCGAATGACGCGCGTGAAAATGGCGTGAAAACCTGGTCAGGGGCGTGTTTTAACCCTGGCGGATTTCCGGTGTTCGATCTGGCTTAATGAGAATGCTGTTTTGCTAGTTGTGGCAATGTTTGGCATATGGCCCGCTGAAACGCCCCGGGTAGAAACGGAGCTCATTCCTGGCCCCGCGGAAACCCGAGTTCGCTTCAAAACCCGTATCGCGAGTCTCACTTTCTTTGCATTATGCAATTGCGCTAAATTGAATACCGTGCCATGGGTTCCCCAATCTATTCCATTTTCGAACGGAGGTATGGGTATGATTGATCTGAACGCACTGTCTCTTAAAGAGCTGAAGCAGCTTCAAAAGGATGTGGAAACGGCAATCGCTGATTTCAAGGACCGCGAACGCCGCGCCGCTCTGGCCGATGTCGAGGCTTTCGCGCGCGAGCGGGGCCTGTCTCCGGCCGATCTGGCCGCGCTGGTCGGACGCCGCACCCGTCGGCCCGCAGCCCCGAAATATGCCAACCCCGATGATCTGTCGCAGACATGGTCCGGTCGTGGCCGCCGCCCCCGGTGGGTCGAGGCCGCGCTGGCGCAGGGTAAAAGTCTGGATGATCTGGCGATCTGAGCCGATCTTTCACCTTGAAAAAGAGCGGCCCTCATGGCCGCCCTTTTCCTTATCCCCAGGTCGGGTGAAACCTGTTGCCTGGTGACAGGGTGAAAATATCGAACCCGTCAGCGGTCACGCCAATCGAATGCTCGAATTGTGCGCTGAGCGATTTGTCGCG
>JAGRMK010000333.1 GCA_020441345.1 Paracoccaceae bacterium | reverse complement strand
ACGCTTTCCAGCGCCGCGCGGGCGAATTCCGCGGGCCCCGAGTTGCGCGTCAGGCCGAACACCGCGCCCCGGCACGCGGGCCGCCAATAGGGCGCGCCCAAGCCGGTGAAGGCGGGCACGATGATGACCTGTTGTGCCGGGTCGGCCGCTTCGGCCAGCGCCTGCGTCTGCGAGGCCGCGTCGATGATCCCCAGCCCGTCGCGCAGCCATTGCACCACGGCCCCGGCAATGAAGATCGAGCCTTCCAGCGCATAGGTGACTTGTCCATCGATCCGATAGGCAATCGTCGTCAGCAACCGGTTTTGCGAGGCAACCCGCGTCGTGCCGGTGTTCATCAGTGCGAAACATCCCGTGCCATAGGTCGATTTCATCATCCCCGGCTGGAAACAGGCCTGCCCCAGCGTCGCGGCCTGCTGATCGCCTGCCACGCCCAGGATCGGGATCGGCGCGCCGAACAGGGTTGTTTCGCCATAGCGGGCGTTGCAGTCGCGCACGTCGGGCAACAGCGCCATCGGCACGTTGAACAGCGCGCAGAGATCCGCGTCCCAGGCGCCGGTGTCGATGTTGTAGAGCAGGGTGCGCGCGGCATTGGTGGCGTCGGTGGCGTGCACCGCGCCCCCGGTCAGGCGCCAGATCAGGAAGCAATCGACAGTGCCCAGTGCCAGTTCGCCGCGTTCGGCTCGTTCGCGAGCACCGGGCACGGACTCCAGCATCCACGCGGCCTTTGTGGCGCTGAAATACGGATCCAGCAGCAAACCCGTGCGCGCCGTGACCTCGGGTTCATGCCCCGCGGCCTTGAGGGTGGCGCAATGCTCGGCCGTGCGCCGGTCCTGCCAGACGATCGCGCGGTGGATCGGCTCGCCCGTATCGCGGTCCCAGATCAGCAGGGTCTCGCGCTGGTTGGTGATGCCGATACCTGCCACCGGCCCCGCCTTGTCCATCGCCGCGCGGCAGGTCTCCAGCGTGGTCTGCCACAGATCTTCGGGATCGTGCTCTACCCAGCCAGAGGCAGGGAAATGCTGCGAAAACTCGCGCTGCGCGGTGGCGACGACGCGCAACGCGGCATCGAACACGATGGCGCGGCTCGATGTCGTTCCCTGGTCGATGGCGAGGATCTGCATGATGGCTCCGCGTGGTTTCGCCCATCAAGCCCTGCGTCCGGCTCAAGGTCAACACCTGCGCCACTCGCCCGCGGGTGGCCGTGCCCGGCGCATCAACCGCGTGACATCGGTTTCGCCATCTGTTTACCTGCGGCCTGAACATGCAGGAGTCAGGATGAACAACGGGTTTCAGCCGGTTTCAGGCTTTGTCTTGCCCCGGTTTGCCGGGATCGCGACCTTCATGCGGCTACCGCATGTGCCTCTGGACGATCCGCGCCTGGCGCAGGTGCAGGTTGGCCTGATCGGCGCGCCCTGGGATGGTGGAACCACCAACCGCCCCGGTCCGCGCCATGGCCCACGGCAACTGCGCGATGCCTCGACGATGATCCGCGCCCAGCACGGAATCACCGGGATTCGCCCGTTCGAGCGCATGAATTGCGCAGATCTGGGAGACGTCGATCCCAATCCCGCCGATCTGCACGATACGCTCGACCGCATGACCGCGTTTTACGCCCGCGTCCGCGAGGCGGGGATCATCCCCTTGACCGGGGGCGGCGATCACCTGTGCACGCTGCCGATCCTGCGCGCCCTTGCGCGGGACCGGCCGCTGGGCCTGATCCATTTCGACAGCCATACCGATCTGTTCCACAGCTATTTCAATGGCCAGATGTTCACCCATGGCACCCCGTTCCGGCGCGCGGTCGAAGAAGGTCTGCTGGATCCGGCGCGGATGTGCATGATCGGCATTCGCGGCACGGCCTATGACAGCGAAGACCGCGATTTCGCGCGCGCAACGGGCATCCGCGTGATCCCGATAGAAGACTTCCACCGGCGCGGCGCCGAAGACGTGATGACCGAAGCGCGCGCCATCGCCGGGGACGGCGATACCTATGTCAGCTATGACATCGATTTCGTCGATCCGGCCTTTGCGCCGGGCACCGGCACCCCCGAGGTTGGCGGCCCGACCAGCTGGCAGGCGCTGGAATGCGCGCGTCTGCTGGCCGGTGTGACGATCGTCGGCGCCGATCTGGTCGAGGTCTCGCCCCCCTTTGACCCCTCCGGCGGAACCGCCTATCTGGGTGCCAGCCTGATGTTCGAAATGCTATGCGCCATCGTGCAAGCCCCTTCCTGAAGGATCCGTGATGACCACCAGAACCGCACTCGTGACCGGGGCCGCGCGCGGCATCGGTCTGGCCACGACCAAGCTTTTTCTCGACGCCGGATGGCAGGTGGCGATGATCGACCGCGACGTGCCCGCCCTGACCGAGGCCGCCAAGGGGCTCGCCGGTGTGCGGCCCTTTGTCTGCGACGTGTCGCAGCCCGACCAGGTGGCGGCGATGGTGCCCGATGTGCTCGCCGCTTTCGGTCACGTCCATGCGGTCGTGAACAACGCAGGCGTGGCCGATTTCGGCCCGATCGAAAGCACCGATTTCGCCCGCTGGCGGCGGGTGATGGAAACCAATCTCGATGGCGTGTTCCTGGTTTCGCAGGCCTGTATCCCGGCGCTGCGTGACACGAAGGGCGCTATCGTCAACATCGCGTCGATTTCCGGTCTGCGCGCCTCGACGCTGCGGGTTGCCTATGGCACCTCCAAGGCAGCAGTGATCCAGTTGACCAAGCAGCAGGCGGCGGAACTGGGCGAATACGGCGTTCGGGTGAACTGCGTCTGCCCGGGGCCGGTGCGCACAAAGCTGGCGATGGCGGTGCATACGCAGGACATCATCGACGCCTATCACGACGCGATCCCGCTCAACCGCTACGGCTCGGAACAAGAAATCGCCGAGGTGATCGTGTTCCTTGCGTCCGAAAAGGCCAGCTACGTCACCGGCCAGATCGTCGCCGCGGATGGCGGTTTCGAAAGCACCGGCGTGGGCCTGCCTGCCCTGAGGAGCTGACCGGCTTCATCTTGCCACAAATACTCCCTGTTTCGAACGGGGGTTCCAAGGGGGCGCTTGCGCCCCCTTGGCGAGGGAGCGCGAGGGGCGAGAAGCCCCTCGCCCCCTCCCTCTGTTCACACGATGATCGTCTACACGATCACGGTCATCGCGGTTTGCTCGCCGACCCCGAACACCCGCTTGTAACGCGCGATTTCGTCGGTCGGGCCCATCGCCTTGTTGGGATTGTCCGACAGTTTCACGGTCGGGCGGCCATTGGCGCTGATCGCCTTGCACACCAGACTGAACGGCGCGAGGCTGTCGTGTTTCGTGAGCCCCCGGAAATCGTTGGTCAGCAGCGTGCCCCAGCCAAAGCTGACC
>JAGRMK010000332.1 GCA_020441345.1 Paracoccaceae bacterium | reverse complement strand
CACGCCATCGAATTCCTGCTCTGGGGGCAGGATACCAACGGCCACGGCCCCGGCGCGGGCGCGCGACCTTGGACCGATTACGCGCCGGGCGCGGCATGCACCGGCGGGAATTGCGACCGCCGCGCGCAGTATCTGGATGCGGCCTCGTCGTTGCTGGTGTCGGACCTGGACTGGATGGCCGCGCAATGGGGTGACGGGGGCGCCGCGCGCGCCGCGCTATTGGCCGATGAGCGCGCCGGGCTGATGGCGATCCTGACCGGCATGGGGTCTTTGTCCTATGGCGAACAGGCGGGCGAACGGATGCGTCTGGGCCTGATGCTGAACGATCCCGAGGAAGAGCACGATTGCTTTTCCGACAACACGCACAACAGCCACTACTACGACGGGCTGGGCGTGCAATCGGCCTATCTGGGCAGTTACACGCGCAGTGACGGTCGCCAGATCAGCGGCGCGTCCCTGTCGGATCTGGTGTATGCGGTAAACCCGGATCTCGATGCAGAGATGCGCCTGCGGCTGTTCGAGACGATGCAGGCCCTGGCGCAGATCAAGACGGCGGCCGAGGCGGGTTTTGCCTATGACCAGATGCTCGAACGCGGCAACGCGGGTGGCGAGGCGCTGATCATGGCGGGGGTGGCCGGGCTCATCGCGCAGACGCGGTCCATCGAACGGGTGGTTACGGCGCTTGGGTTGGAAGGCCTTCAGATCGAAGGCTCGGACAGCCTGGATGCGCCGTCGGCGGTGTTCCAATAACCAGCCTGGCCCCGGGTGGCCGCCCGGGGCCACCGTCAGGAAGGAAAGATCGCCCTCATGTTGTCCTTGCTCCCGACTACCGGTGCCTTTGTGATTGCCGTGGGGCTTGCCTCTACGGTTTGGCCGGGTGTCTCCAGCGCGCAAACGCCCGAGCCCGATTGGTCCGGTTTGCGCGACCTGCACCTGTCGGTCGTGCCGCGCACCGCCGAAGAGGCGGCGCGGATCGCCGCGATCACGGCGCCGCCCACCCGCTTTGCGGCGCCCCGCGCCTTTGAGGAAAACGCGGGCGGGGCGGCGACGGTGCGGGCGCGCGCGACGCCCGATGCGTTTTCGCAACCCTCGGCCAACCTGAGTTTCGAAGAGCAGTTGCAGTTTCGCGTTGGCAACGGCTTGTTCCGGCGTGTCTGGGTCTCGGCCCCGGCCTCGACCCTGGCGTCGGACGGGCTGGGTCCGCTGTTCAACGCGCGGTCCTGCCAGCGCTGTCACCTGAAGGACGGGCGCGGTCATCCGCCCGAGGGGCCCGGCGACAGCGCCGTGTCGATGTTCCTGCGCATCTCGGTTCCGGCCATGAGCCCGCCCGATATCGAAGCGCTGGAAACCTATATCGCGGGCACCCAAGCCACGGTGCCCGACCCGGTCTATGGCAGTCAGTTGCAGGATTTCAGCCTGCCGGGCCACGCCCCGGAATACCGGTTGTCGATTGACTATACCGAGATCGCCGTGACGCTGGCGGGCGGCGAGACCGTCTCGTTGCGCGAGCCCCGCTACGCGGCGACGGATCTGGGCTATGGCCCGCTGGCCGATGGCGCGATGCTGAGCCCCCGGATCGCGCCGCAGATGATCGGCCTCGGCTTGCTGGAAGCGATCCCCACGCAAGAGATTCTGGCCGCCGCCGACCCCGAGGACGCGGACGGTGACGGTATTTCCGGGCGTCCGAATGTCGTCTGGTCGGCAGAGTTCGGCGCGCCGATGCTGGGCCGCTTTGGCCTCAAGGCGGGCGAGGCGACGGTACGGTCGCAATCGGCGGGCGCGTTTTCCGGGGACATGGGCCTGTCCACGCCGCTGCATCCCGATGGTTGGGGCGAGTGCACGGCGGCGCAACCCCTGTGCCGCGCGCAGGTCGATGGCGGCGACCCCGAGCAGGGCGGATTCGAGGTGGACGAGGTCGCACTGGACCTCGTGACCTTCTACAGCCGCAATCTGGCGGTTCCGGCGCGGCGCGATGTCGGCGCGCCGCGGGTTCTGCGCGGGCAAGAGGTATTCCACACCACGGGCTGCGCGTCGTGCCACCGTCCGAACCACGTCACCCACCGTTTGCAGGATGGCGGCGCGCAGAGCTTTCAACTGATCTGGCCCTATACCGACCTCTTGCTGCACGATATGGGCGACGGGTTGGCCGATTTCCGCCCCGAGGGCCGCGCGACGGGCCGCGAGTGGCGCACGCCGCCGCTCTGGGGCATCGGATTGACGCAAACGGTGTCGGGGCACAGCTTTTTTCTGCATGACGGGCGCGCGCGGTCGCTATCCGAGGCGATCTTGTGGCATGGTGGCGAGGCGCAGGCGCAGCGCGACGCCTATGTGTCGATGCCGCCCGACGACCGCGCCGCCCTGATCGCTTTCCTGGAGTCCCTGTGATGCGCCCCTTGATCCTGTCTTTTTGTCTGGCGGTATTGCCGCTTTCCGGCACCGCGCAAAGTCAACCCGAGGTTGTCGCACGGGTTGTGGACCAGCATGTCCTGCCTGGCTTCGCCGCGCTGGAGAGCGAAACCGCCGTATTGGCGGATCTCGCGATACGCGATTGTAACCCGTTCTCGTCTGCCCTGCGCAGAGCCTATGGCACGGCCTTCGACGCCTGGATCCGGGTCAGCCACCTGGCCTTTGGCCCGCTGGAAGACGAGAACCGTCTGTTTGCCCTCAGTTTCTGGCCCGATGAGCGCGGCATGACCCCGCGCAGTCTGGAACGCCTGATCCTGGCCAATGATTTCGCGGTCGAAAGCCAGCAGGAGTTCGCCACGGTCTCGGTTGCGGCGCGCGGGTTCTATGCGCTGGAGTTCCTGCTTTACGATCAGAGGATCATCTCCACCGGCAGCGACGAGTACCGTTGTGCGCTGGTGCAGGCGGTCACGCGGGACATTCACCAGACCGCGCAAGAGCTCGATCTGGCCTGGCGAACCGGGTTCGCGGATCTGATGCGCAACGCGGGCGACAACGACCGCTTTCATAGCGCCGACGAGGCCCTGCGCACCCTGCTGGGGGGGCTGAATCACGGGTTGGAATATACCATTGACCTGCGGCTTGGCCGCCCGTTGGGAACCTTCGAGGCGCCGCGCCCGCTGACCGCCGAGGCACGCCGGTCGGGGCGGTCGCTGCGCCATGTCTTGCTGGCGCTGCAAAGCCTGGACCAGATGACCGCGCTCATGGCGCCGGACAAGGACGGGGTTGCCGAACGTCTGGCCGCGCTGTTCGCCAGCGCGATCACCCGCGCGCAGCTGCTGGACGATCCGGTATTCGTCAGCGTGACCGAGCCCGAGGGGCATCTGCGCATCGAGGATCTTCAGCGCCGGGTCAGCGATATCCATGACGCGGTGCAGGCGGACTTGATTCCCGCTCTCGGGGTCGGTGCGGGGTTCAACGCGCTGGATGGGGATTGAGCATGCCCTCACGCCGTGCCTTTCTGGCGGGCGCTGCCGCGACGCTCGCTGTCCCGACTTCCGGCTGGGCAGCTTTGGGCGATCCGGCGTATCTGGCTGCGGCGCGGCGCGATGACGGGACGCATGCGTTGCACGGGCTGAGCGCCGAGGGACAGATCCTGTTCGCGCGCCCTCTGCCGGGTCGGGGGCATGCGGCGGCGGCCCATCCCACGCGACCCGAAGCCGTGGCCTTCGCGCGTCGTCCGGGGGTGTTTGCCGTTGTGCTCAATTGCGCCGATGGACACGCCGAGGCGACGCTCGAGGCCGCGCCGGGGCGGCATTTCTACGGGCATGGGGTGTTTTCGCGCGATGGCGCAACGCTGTTCACCACCGAGAACGATCTGGACACCTTGCAGGGCCGTATCGGAATATGGGACGCCAGCGCGGGCTATGCACGGGTGGGCGATATCGCCTCGGGGGGGATCGGGCCGCATGACATCGCGCGTCTGCCGGATAGCGACGTTCTGGTGGTGGCCAATGGCGGCATTGCCACCCATCCCGATAGTGGGCGGGAGCCGTTGAACCTGGCGACGATGCGGCCCAACCTGGCGTATCTGACCGCTGAGGGCGGCGTGATCGAAACGCAGGAGCTGGACGCTGCGTTGCGCCTCAACTCCATCCGCCATCTGGCGCTGCGCGCTGATGGCCTGGTCGCCGCTGCGATGCAGTGGCAGGGCGCCGACGACGCCGCCCCGCCGCTGGTGTTGACCCATCGGCGCGGAGAAGCGCCGCGCCTGCTGTCGGCCCCGGACGCGGTTCATCGGCGGATGCGGAACTATGCGGGCAGCGTCGGCTTTTCGCGCGATGGCACGCGGCTTGCCATTACCTCGCCGCGGGGCGCGCAGACGCAGGTGTTCGATACCGCCGAGGGGCGGTTCCTGCGGACCTCGCGCCTGCCGGATGTCTGCGGTCTGGCACCGGGTGCCGAGGGGTTTCTGGTGACCAACGGGCAGGGCGTCGTGGCACAGCTGGGGGACCGACAGACGGTCCTGACCCGGCATCCTGGGCTGTCCTGGGATAATCACCTGATCGCCCTGGGATGATGCACGGCGGCGGCAGCCTTGCCCCCTTTTCGCGCGGCCCGTTCGGGCGTATAGCCGCGCCATGAGCCAGAACCCGCCCAACCTCCGCCCCGACCTTGCCCCGCGTGCCCGCCTGACCGAGGCCCCGCGCCCCGAAGGCCGCCAGGATCAGCCGACGATCGGCATGGTCAGCCTTGGCTGCCCCAAGGCATTGGTGGACAGCGAGCGCATCCTGACCCG
>JAGRMK010000331.1:2332-3268 GCA_020441345.1 Paracoccaceae bacterium | reverse complement strand
TCGAAATCGGTGGGCGACATGCCGATGCGGCGGCACAGCATCTCGACCGCCGGAATCGGGCCGATGCCCATCACTTCGGGTCGCACGCCGGCCACCGCGTAGCCCAGAACGCGCGCGCGCGGCGTCAGACCGGCGGCTTGCGCGGCGTCGGCGCGCGCCAGGACCAGCGCGGCGGCACCGTCGTTGATGCCGCTGGCGTTGCCCGCGGTGACAGAGCCGTCCTTTTCAAACGCCGGGCGCAGCTTGGCAAGGCCTTCGAGGGTCGTGGCCTTGGGGTGTTCATCGGTGTCGAAGGCCACTTCGCCCTTGCGGCTTTTCAGCATGAAGGGTGCGATCTGATCAACGAACCGCCCTTCGGCAATGGCGCGCGCGGCGCGGGTCTGGCTTTCCAGAGCAAAGGCATCCATCTCGGCGCGGGTGATGGTGTGCTCTCGACCGACGTTTTCGGCTGTGACGCCCATGTGTCCGGTGCCAAACGGACAGGTCAGCGCCCCCAGCATCATGTCCTGCACCTGGGCGTCGCCCATCTTCTGACCCCAGCGCGCGGCAGGCACACTATAGGGGGCACGGCTCATCGATTCGGCACCCCCGGCCAGCGCGAAATCGGCGTCTTGCAGCGCCAGCGCCTGCACCGCCGAGACGATGGCCTGTGCGCCCGATCCACAGAGTCGGTTGACGTTCATCGCGGGCGTCGTGTCGGGGATCCCGGCCTGCATCGCGGCAACGCGCGACAGATAGGCATCGCGGGGTTCCGTGTTGATCACATGGCCAAAGACCACGGTGCCGATCTGCGCGGGATCGACTCCGGCGCGCTCCAGCGCGGCCTTGGTGACATGGGTCGCGATCTCCGAAACCGGGTTGTTGGCAAGGCTGCCGCCGAAGGTGCCGATCGCGGTGCGGGCGCCGCTGAGTATGACGATCTCGTCCATGGTTTCC
>JAGRMK010000331.1:0-2246 GCA_020441345.1 Paracoccaceae bacterium | reverse complement strand
GGTCAGCGCGAGCGCTGCGCCCGACGGGTGGACATCAGCAGGTGCGTTTCGCTGCTGGTCACGCTGTCGAGGCGTCGAATGCGGGCCAGGGTTTCATCCAGCGCCGACAGGCTGTCGGTTGCCAGGTCCACGATCACGTCCCAGCGCCCCGAAGTGGCGTGCACCGCGCGCACCGCCTGCATCGCCAGCATGCGGCCCACGGCGCGATCCGTGCCGGTGCCCTCGATCGCGACCATCATCAGCGCCCGCACCGGGCTTTCGGCCAGGTCGGCAGAGGTCAGGGCGGTGAACCCGGCGATCTCGCCGCTGTCGAGCAAGCGGGTCAGGCGGCTGCGCACCGTGGCCCGGCTGACCCCGAGTTGCGCCGCAAGATCCGAGATCCCGGCGCGGCCGTCACGCTTGAGCGCCGCAATCAGGTTCTGGTCGGTCTCATCGAGGGGCATGTCCGGCTCGGGTCCATTGGTTGCTCGCCTTGCTTAATCAACTTGACCATCTTGCGCAATCCATGGCCCATAATGCGCACCGCGGCAGGTGCCGGGTCTGTGCTATGCTGGCATATCCCCTGCAACGCCAAAGGAAAGACCCGGATATGACCCAGACCTCGCAGCATTGCTTCCTGATCGGTGCCCCCATCGACAGCGGCCAACGCCGCCCCGGTTGCCTGATGGGGCCCGCGGCCTATCGCACGGCCGGCCTAGCGCCGATGCTGGAGAGCCTGGGCCACCGGGTGATCGATCTGGGCGACGTGGCGCCGGCGCCGGTGGAGGCACCCGCGCTGGACAATCCGGCGGTGCATCATCTGGCCGAAACCCTTGGCTGGACCGAAGCGCTGGCCAAGGCCGGACAGGCCGCGGCGGGGCAAGGCCTGCCGATCTTCCTGGGCGGCGACCACAGCCTGTCACTGGGCTCGGTCGCGGGCATCGCGGCGCATGCCAAATCGGTGGGCAAACCGCTTTTCGTGCTCTGGCTGGACGCGCACAGCGATTTCCACACGCCTGACACCACGGAATCGGGCAATCTGCACGGCACGCCGGTGGCCTATATGGCCGGGCGTCCCTTTGCGGGTTTCCCGCCCTTCCCGGCCCCGGTTCCACCCGAAAACATCTGCCTCTTCGGCATCCGCAGCGTCGATGCGGCGGAACATGCAGCGCTGCTGGCCCATGACATCGCGATCAACGACATGCGCGTGCTCGACGAACGAGGGGTCGTCGCCCCGCTGCGCGAATTCCTGGACCGGGTCGCCGCCGCCGACGGCTTGCTTCACGTCTCTCTGGACGTGGATTTCCTGGACCCGATGGTCGCCCCGGCGGTCGGCACGACGGTGCCAGGCGGCGCAACGTTCCGCGAGGCGCATCTGGTGATGGAGCTCTTGCACGAATCGAACCTGGTGACTTCGGTCGATCTGGTCGAACTGAACGCCTTTCTCGATGAGCGCGGACGCACCGCGCATTTGATGGTGGATCTTCTGGCCTCGCTGATGGGCCGCAAGGTTTTCGACCGCCCGACCCGCAGCTACCGAGGACAATCATGAACGCGCACGCCCCCCTGCCCTCGGCGCAGGCGCTGGTCCCTTTTGTGTCCGTCGCCGACATGATGGCGGTGATCCACCGGATCGGGCTGGAAACCGCCCTGCGCGAACTGGCCGACCGGATCGAGGCCGATTTTCGCAGATGGCAGATTTTTGACAAGACTCCGCGTGTAGCCAGCCATTCCGCAATCGGTGTGATTGAATTGATGCCAACTTCGGACGGCGACCGCTATGCGTTCAAATACGTGAACGGGCACCCGGCCAACACCCGCGCCGGGTTGCAGACCGTCACGGCCTTCGGCGTTCTGGCGCAGGTCGAGACCGGGTATCCGTTGATGTTCGCCGAAATGACGATGCTCACGGCGCTGCGCACGGCGTCCACGTCGGCGATGGTAGCACGGCATCTGGCCCCCAGCGGCGCGCGGGTTCTGGCCTTGGTCGGCAATGGCGCGCAGGCAGAGTTTCAGGCGCTGGCAATGAAGGCGGTGATCGGCGTCGATACCGTGCGCTTGTACGATCTGGACCCGGTCGCGACCGAAAAATGCGCCCGTAATCTGGCGGGAACCGGGCTGACCGTGGTGCGCTGCGCCAGCGCGGAAGAGGCGATCCAGGGCGCGCAGATCATCACCACTTGCACCGCCGACAAGAAGAACGCGACCGTGTTGCACGACAACATGATTGGCGCGGGCGTGCATATCAACGCGATTGGCGGCGATTG
>JAGRMK010000330.1:3337-4004 GCA_020441345.1 Paracoccaceae bacterium | reverse complement strand
TCAAGGGCAAAGCTTTCCACGGAATCTGTGGATAACTCTGTGGAGAGAGGGCGAAGAACCGCGAAAATCCCTTGATTCAAGGGAGGTTTGTCGAATTGCCTAAAAAACAGGCAGTATCGCAAGCCTTTGAAAATGCATGAAAGAATTTCGACAATACGACAACACCCTGAAAAGCCTAGGGATTCCTTAACAGGAATGTGACAGTTCGCGCGTCGGTGGACAACATGACGCAGGGACTCGCGCCCCGGTCATTCGACCCCCAAGATATCGGGGGTCTGCCAGCCCAGATGCTGTCCGCCGTCGACGCATAAAAGCTGCCCGGTGACCGCCGGCGCATCCAGGAAATACCCCAGCGCCGCCGTGATATCCGACGGGTTTGCGCCCCGCCCCAGAACGGTGTTTTCCCGCTGGCGGGCGAAATGCGCGGCACTCTGGCGCCCGCCTTGCAGCGTCGGACCGGGGCCGATCGCATTGACCCGGATCGCCGGAGCCAGCGCCTGTGCGGTGGTCTGGGTCAGCGCCCAAAGCCCCATTTTGGCCAGCGTATAGGTCATGAATTCCGGCGTCAGCTTGCGCACGCGCTGGTCGATCATGTTGACGATAAGGCCGGTCGCCAGGGGCTCGCCGGCGTCATCCCGCGCGGCCTTTGGCGCCTGTGCGGCAAAAG
>JAGRMK010000330.1:0-3208 GCA_020441345.1 Paracoccaceae bacterium | reverse complement strand
CAGCGCCGCCGCGGCGGCGGGGACCAGTGCTTCGGTCGCGGCCTCGTTCAACAGATCGGCTTGCAGCACCGCTGCCTTGACCCCGAACGCACGGATTTGCGCCGCGGCGGCCTCGGCCCCTTGGGCGTTGGTGGCGTAATGCAGCGCGACGTCATGGCCGCGTGCGGCCAGATACAGGGCCATCTCGCGGCCCAGCCGGTGCCCGGCGCCGGTAATCAATGCCTTGCCTGTCATGGCTGCCTCAGTGGAACAGTTGGATCACATAGAGCAGATAGAGCGCAATCAGGACAAGGCCAGCGGGTTTTCCGATGCTGCGCCCGCTGAGCACGAAAATGCCCAGCAGCGCCGAAGACCCGGCCATCACCCACAGATCCATGCGCAACATCTCGAATGGCACCGGGATCGGCCCGATCAACGAGGCGATGCCGATGATCCCCAGCAGGTTGAACAGGTTTGAACCGATCACATTGCCCAGCGCGACGCCTGCCTCGCGGCGCAGCGCGGCGGCGACGGTGGTCGCCAGCTCCGGCAGCGATGTGCCCAGGGCAACCAGTGTCAGGCCGATCACCGCCTCACTGACACCCAGCGCCGTCGCGACATTGACCGCCCCGCCGACCAGCAGATGCGCCCCCAATGGCAGGCCGGCGATGCCGGCCGCCAGATACAGCGCAATGCGGATGCCGGACATGCCGGGATCGGCGCCTTCGAGTTCCAGCGTCTCGTCATCAACCAGCAATTGCGCGCTGAGCCGGTGCGATTTGGCCCGTGCATAGCTGTTCCACAACATCAGCGTCAGCCCCAGCAGCAGGACCAGCCCATGCGGCCAGCCAAACGGCCCGAGGAACGCAAGCAGGATGAAGGCAAAGGTGGCCGCCATCATGACGATGAAATCGTGCATCAGATCGCGCGACACCGGCACGGCGGTGATCAACGCGGGCACGCCCAACACCAGCAGGATATTCGCGGTGTTGGAGCCCACCACATTGCCCAGCGCCAATGCCGGGGCATTGCCCAGAACCGCCTCGACCGAGACCAGCAATTCGGGCGCCGAGGTGCCGAAGGCGACGACCGTCAGGCCGACGATCAACGCGGGAACACCCAGTCTGAGGCTGAGGTTGACCGCCCCCTTGACCAGTGCGTCGCCTGCCAGAACCAGAATCACGAGTCCGGCGGCGATCATCACAAAGTCGAGAAACATCAACGATACCTGCAGTCTTGGCGCTCACAAGGCGCGGGATTGTCGGAAAAGTTTATGCGTTTGCAGGTCGGGCAACGCAGCCGGTCCAGCGCTTTCGGGGCCGATTGCGACCCGCGCTTGCCCGGACGCAGGGCTTTCTGGATCATCGCCATGATCATGATGAACAACAAAAAGAGGATGATGGCGCGCAGGATCATCGCGTCAGATCCCTAGCCGAGACCAGAGCGCGGCCTCTTCGACACCAGCCAGAGCCTGCTCGGCAAAAGAAAGTCCCAGCCGCGACATCACGCTGCGGCGCGGGCCGAACACGCGGAATTTCACGTGCTTTCCATAAAGATCCTTGAGCACCGGCACCGCATGACCCAAGCCGTCGGCCAGGCCCAGCCGCACCGCTTCGGCTCCCAGCCAGAAGCGCCCGTCGAAGAGGTCGGTATCGGTGACCAGCCTGGTGCCGCGCCGTGCCTTGACGTGGTCGATGAACACGGTGTGCATCTGTTCCAAAAGCGCGGTCAGGCGTTCGATGTCCTCGGGGGATTCTGGGCGGAACGGGTCCATCTGGCTTTTCGAGCGCCCGGCGGTGTGCACGCGCCGCTCGATCCCCAGCTTGCCGATCGCCTCTTGCAGGCCGAATCCGGCCGAGATCACGCCGATCGACCCCAGGATCGAGGCTGCGTCGCAGCGGATGTCGTCGGCAGCGCTGGCGATCCAGTAACCGCCCGACGCCGCTGCATCCTCGACAAAGGCGTGCACCGGGATCTCGGTTTCTTCGGCCAGGCGCCGGATGCGGGCACCGATCAACGCGCTTTGCACCGGCGAACCGCCGGGGGAATTGATCACCAGTGCCACGGCCTTGGGTTTGCCGCTGCGAAAGGCGCGCTCCAGCAGCGGCGCGACGGATTGATCCGACAGCCGCCCGCGCCCACCCGCGGCGATCATCCCGGTCAGGCGCACCACGTTCACACGCGGGCTTTTTCGCAGCAATCGGGCGGGAAGGGGCAATCGGTCCAGCATGGTGTCCCAGATAGGCCGACGCGCGCAAGACAACAAGGGCTGCGCGGGGGAAACCGGAATTACGCCGTGTCCGCGGCGTCGTCATTGTAGCGGCTGTCGATCAGCAGGCGATAGACCGCGCGCGGATCGTCGATTTGCCGAAAGCCGATGGGAATCTGGTAGGTATGCGTCCGACGCTGGCGCATATGGCCGGCGCGGGACCGCCCGCGCGAGGAATAGGTCTGGGTTTCGGATGCGAAGAACACACTTCCGGGGTGTTCGTCGACCAGGCGCGGGTCGATCATGTTGGCACGGCGATAGCGTTTCAGCTTGCGCCGGCCAAAGGTCTGCGTCGCGACATAGGCGGCCTTGTTGGTCAGCGTGTACCAGGTGCTGCGGCGCACCCAGGCATCCCAGAGCAATCGCCCGATCAGCATGTAAAGCCCGGCCACGAAGAACACGCTACCGACGAAGGGAAACAGGACCAGCATGTCGGTCGCCCCATTGCGCGGGGTTCGGTCCATCATCCAGAACACGCCCTTGAGCCAGAAGGCCGAAAACACGCAAAAGAACACACCCATGAAGGTCTGTGGACTCAGAAGATCCCGCCAGATGATCCGGCTGCGTGGCCGGCCTTGCCACTGGATCGTCTCGCCTTCTTCCAGAATGCCACCCCATCCTGTTGGCGTTTCACTCATTCGGGGTCTCCCTGCGCGGTCACCGGTTTGCGGGCGGGATGCTGCCAAGGCCCCGCGCGGCTGGCAAGATCAGACCGAACCAGAACCGCGTTTTTTCAACATCGCCGATCCCGGAACCCGGAAAACAGCGCCTTGTCTGTGCATTTTTCAACGTGGTGTCAGATGTCCGCCCGCGCCGCGCGCAGGTTGCGCGCCAGCAGATCCATCGCCGCCATGCGCACCGCGACGCCCATTTCCACCTGCTCCTGGATCACCGACCGGTTGATGTCATCGGCAATCGTGCCGTCGATCTCGACACCGCGGTTCATCGGGCCGGGGTGCA
>JAGRMK010000329.1 GCA_020441345.1 Paracoccaceae bacterium | reverse complement strand
GCCGAGGGGAATCGAACCCCTGACCTCGACATTGCGAACGACGCGCTCTCCCAACTGAGCTACGGCCCCATCGGGACGCTATCTGCGGCATTCATCCGACGCTGTCAAGTGCCGCGGCACGGCGAGTTGCGGGCGCTCGGGCGTTGCCCTTGTTGCAGGGCTTTTGTATGGTCACGGCCTTGGAAATTCCGGGAATGAACATCATGTCTCTGCGCGCGCGCATTTCGTCCGATCTCAAGGATGCCATGAGGGCAAAGGATCAACTGAAGCTGTCTACGCTGCGTTTGATCAATGCTGCGATCAAGGATCGTGACATCGCCTTGCGGGGTGAGGGCGAGGATCGCGAGATGACCGACGCAGAGATCACGGCGGTTTTGTCGCGAATGGTCAAGCAACGTCAGGAAAGCGCCAAAGCCTATGAAGAAGGTGGGCGGCTGGAACTGGTCGAGCGCGAAGAGGCGGAAATCGCCATCATCGAGACATTCCTGCCCAAACAACTGACCGAGGATGAAACCGACGCGGCGATCGATGCGGCTATCGCCGATCTCGAGGCCAGCTCGATCCGCGACATGGGCCGCGTGATGAACGCGCTCAAGGCGAATTACATGGGGCAGATGGATTTCGGCGCGGTGGGTCCGATGGTCAAGGCGCGGCTGACCTAAGGTCAGGCGCACGCATCGCTCAGGCGTAGCTTTTCAACCGGATCAGAACCTGGGTCAGGTCGTCGTTCAGATGCTGGCGCTCCTGCGGTGTCAGGAATGCGCCAAGCTCGACCTCGCGCCCACCACCGGTCAGGGTCAGGTAGTGTTCCACTGGGCCGCCACGTGGCGTCAGCCGGACCGCCACCCAATGCGGGTCTGCGTGCCAGTCCAGCACCGGCCCCCTGGGGTTGATCCGCCTCAGGGTCACTTCGGACCGGCTGAGGGTCATTTCCTCGAGGATCTGACGGTCACGGTAATTGCGATCCAGCGCATACCAGAGTCCCCAAAGCGCCAGCAGAGCAAAGGGCAGCAGCCCCCAGAGCGCAGGCGATCCCAGCACCGCGATCAGTGGCATGGCCAGAGTCGCGGCGGTCATGCCGATCACCATGGCATACCCGCGCGGTGCCAGGGCATTATACGGCCAAAGGCGCAGGTGCACACGATTCGGCTGGGTCTCGTTCAGGGTGTAGGGCATCGGGCGCGCAGGGCCTCGCAGGAAATCATGACATGCTGTCGAAAAGCCGGGCGCTTGGTTAGTTCGGTGTAATATGCGCGCAGCGCCGGCAGGTCGGGACGGTCGATCGGTATGGTGTAATAGCGATACAGGATATGGCCAAACTGGATATCGGCAAGGGTCAGCGTGTCGCAGACCAGAAAGGCGTGGCATTGCAGACGCGTCTCGGCCAGGCGCAGCATTCCGGTCAGCGTGGCCAGCGCCGCAGCGATGGCCGCAGGGTCGCGCCGGGGCGGCGGCGTGCGCCAGACCCGCCAGAACACCGGTCCGGTAAAGCCCATCGCGACGTTGATCTTGGCCCATTCCGCCCATTGATCGACCAAGGCGCGGCGCGCGGGGGCGGCGGGCCAGAATGCATCGGGGGCATATCGATTGGCGAGGTAGCGCAGGATCGCCCCGGTTTCCCACAGGATCGTGCCGTCGGCGTCCCGTAGAACTGGGATTGTGCCATTCGGGTTCATCGCCAGAAACTCGGGTGACGCGGTTCCGCCGAATCGCTCGCCGACATCATGGCGCCGAACCGGCAGACCCAGTTCAGCGGTCGCCCACATCAAGGCCTGCACATTCGACGAATCGGCGCGTCCCCAGACGGTCAGCATGGCGGCGTCTCCTGAATGTAAAAAAAGCCCCGGTCGAAACCGGGGCCTTTCGTGTCATGGCGTATGCCTCAGTGGGCGTGGCCCTTGTCCCAGTCCTCACGCTTCGGCAGTTGCTCGAAGGTGTGCTCCGGGGGCGGGCAGGGCAGGGTCCATTCCAGCGTGTCCGCGTGCTCGTTCCAGTAGTTGTTCTCGGTGACGCGCTTGCCGCGGGTCAGCGTGTAATAGATCACGCCCAGGAAGAACAGGAACGAAGCGAAGGACAAGAACGCGCCCAGCGAGCTGATATAGTTCCACTGTGCAAAGGCTTCCGGATAGTCGATATACCGGCGCGGCATGCCCTGGCGACCCAGGAAGTGCTGCGGGAAGAAGGTCAGGTTCACGCCGATGAAGAACATCCAGAAATGCACCTTGCCCCAGAATTCCGGATACTGACGGCCCGACATCTTGCCGATGTAGAAGTAGATCCCGGC
>JAGRMK010000328.1 GCA_020441345.1 Paracoccaceae bacterium | reverse complement strand
TCCGGCACCAGTTGCGGCGAGACCCGGCCCGAGATGCTGAACACCGGCCAGAGCACGCCGAACACCAGGATCAGCACCAGCCCCCAGAGAAAATCGGGAACCGACAACGCCATGCCGTTCGCAATGTCGATCCCGCCCTCGGTTTTCGTGTCGCGCAGCCGCGTGCCGGTCAGCGCCATGAACCCACCGATCACCACGGCGATGACCAACGCCATCACCGACAGTTCCAGCGTTGCCGGCAGGCGCGACAGCACCAGCCCCAGAACCGGCTGGCGCGTCGTGATCGAGGTGCCGAAATCGCCCTGCACCACACCCGACAACCAGATGAAAAACTGCTGCGGAATGGATTTATCCAACCCGTAAAGCGCCTGCAGGCGCGCAATATCGGCCTCGGTCGCGCCGGGCGGCAACATCATGGCGATCGGGTCGCCCGGAACGACGCGGATCACCACGAACACGATCACCGCCACCCCGAAAAGGGTGATGATCGTCGTCACGACACGCGTCAGCAAACGGCGCAAGAACATGCTCGCTCCTTGAAAAAGGGGGGCGGAAAGGCCCCGCCCCCTCGGTGCACTTGTGTCGCGCGATCAGGCGCGGGTCATCAGATGCGGCAACAGCGCCCCCGAGGCATGCGGCGTCACATTGACTCCGGCGGCATGCACGATGGGCTGCACGTATTGCAGCAAGGGCATGACATAGGCGTGCTCGGCGATATAGCGGCTGACGGCTTTCCAGCCCTCGATCCGCGTGGCTTCGTCGGCCTCACTCCACAAGGGTGCGATCATCTCGATCAGATCGGGGCTGTCCCAGACCGAATGCGGCGAGGGGCCGAACATCGCGAACCCGGTCGAAGTGGTCGGATCGCCAACCGAGTTGCCCCAGTTGTAGAACGCAGCCGGCGCAAGCTGATCGGCGGCGCGCAATTCGAAATGCCGCGCGATCTCGTAGACCTCGATCTCGGCCTCGATACCGACCCGGCGCCACATGCCGACAATCGCCTGCACGGTTTCGTAATCCTTGGGCTTGTAGCCACGCGTCGTCTGGATCGTGAAGCGCACCGGATTGTCGGTCGAATAGCCCGACGCGGCCAGCAGTTCACGCGCCAGATCCGGGTCGTAAGGCGTCGAGATCGACGGGTCATAGGCCAGGTACTCGGGTGTCTCCAACGTGTCGATGGCAACCCCGTATCCCGACAGAAGCCGATCAATGATCAGCTGCTTGTCGACCGCGTGCACCGCCGCGCGGCGCACGTTCTCGTCCAGCATGACCTCGATATCGTTGAAGAAAATCATCGCGATATCGGACACCGGGGCTGCCGTTCCGGCAAGGCCCGACTGGCCGCGCAGGCGGTCGTATTCCTCGTAGGGGATTTCCAGCGTGACATGGCTGCGACCCGATTCGATCTCGGCGACGCGGCTTGCGGCATCGGTGACGAAGCGGATCGTCACGGTCTCGAACTCCGGCACGCCGTTCCAGTAGTGCGGGTTTGCCCGCAGGCGGACGAAGGCGTTGCGCTCGTATTGCTCGACCATATAGGGGCCGGTGCCGATCGGCGCGGCCTCGAACCCGTCGGCACCGACGCGCTCGTAATAGGCTTTCGGCAGGACATAGCCAGTCAGGAAATACATCCACTTGAAGATCGTCGGATCGAATTGCGCGACATCGGCGATCACCCGGTTGCCCTCGACCCGGTGATTGGTCAGCGTGCCCCAGACGAACTGGATCGGGCTGCCGGTTTCGGGGTTGGCGACGCGGGCCAGCGACCAGGCGACATCCTCGGCGGTGAAATCCGAGCCGTCATGCCATTTCACGCCCTCGCGGACATCCATCCAGACCTGTGTGCGGTCCTCGTTCCAGCCCCAGGCAGTCAACAGACCCGGTGCCGGCGTCAGGTCGGGCTGTTGCAGGATGTATTGGTCGAACACCGACTGATACAGGCCCTGGATCGTCGGGTTCACCGCCGAGGGGCCAACCGTCGGATCCCAGCTGGGCAGGTTGACGTTATAGGCGATGACCAGCTCGTCGATGGCCTGCGCAAAGACCGGCATCCCGACGCTGAGCGTCACAGAGGCGGCGGTCATCTTCAAGAGAGTGCGGCGTGAGAGTGTCATGTGTTTGAGTTCCCTGTCTTAGGTTGGTTTCGTGCTCGGTTTCGAGTTCTTGTTCAGAGGAGATTGCGGGCCAGAAGATAGCCGGGCCCCGCGCCGGTTCCCGCACCCGGCCAGACGGCGGCGCCGGTCAGGTGCAGATTGCGGATCGGCGTGCTGCCGTCGGCATGGCCGGGTATGGGACGCCAAAGGAAATGCTGCGCCAGATGGTGACTGCCGCAGACCTGATCGCCGCCGACCAGGTTGGGATTGTCGGCCTCCAGTTCGGCCGGGGTGACAACACGGCGGCCCAGGATCTTGCTGCGCACCCCCGGCGCATAGCGGTCGAGGATATCGAGCGCGCGTTCAGCCATCGGCTCGGCGGCCTCAGCCCAGTCGGTCGTGGGGATCTGCCCCGCCGCATCGCCCCGGATCGTGCCAGGCACCATCCGCACTTGCATCCACAGCACATGTTTGCCCTCGGGCGCGCGGCTGGGGTCGAACACGGTGGGCTGGCCGACGACGATGATCGGCTCGTCGGGCAACTGGCCTGCCTTGGCCTGGGCATAGGTGCGCGCCATCTGGTCCAGCGAGGGCGCGAGATGAACATAGGCGAAACCCTTGAGCGCCGCGCCCGCCGCCCAGTCCGGCAGACTGTCCAGCGCCAGATGGATCATCATCGTGCCCGGCGCATGAGCGTAATCGGCCATCTTGCGGTCAAATCCGGCGTTCCCGGTGCCGCCCGTCAGCCGCACCAGCGCGCCCGGCGCCAGATTGGCGATCACCGCGCGGTCGGCATCGATCCGGCGGCCATCGGCCAGCGTGACGCCTCGCGCCTTGCCGCCGTCATGGCGGATCTGCATGACCTCGGCGTTGCATTCGACCACGCCGCCGCGCGCCCGGATCGCACCGACCAGCGCGCGTGTCACGGTGTCCGCGCCGCCCTTGCCCAGCACCATGCCGAAGGCCTGCCCCGCCATCCCCTCGAGGTAGGGAAACAGCGCACCGCCGGCGATGTCGGGCGCGTAATCCAGATGCATCCCCCAGGCGCCCAGCATGGCCCGCAGCTTGGGCGATTCGAATGTCTCATCCAGCCAGGCGCGGGGCGATTGCAGCAGGAATCGCCCCAGATCCAGTGCCCCCGACACCCCGCGCCGACGCCAGAGACCCCAGGCAAAAGATGCTAATGCACGCTTTTTCATGGGTGCGCCCAACAGCCCGAACACATCGACCGCCCGGTCGCCGAATTCTTGCGTCAGCGCATCCCAGGTTTCAGCGTCACGCTCGGACAGCGCGGCGATGCGCGCGCGGGTCGCGGCTGCATCCATGCCCACGCCCAGCCAGCCGCCATCGGGAAACGCCGAGGCAAAGGGCTGCGAAACGGGCGCGAATTCGAGGCCCTGAGCGATCAATTCGGCCGAATGCTCTTTGAAAAACGCACTTCCGGCAAAAAGAGACAGGTTCATCGCCGCCCAGTCATGACGAAACCCTGGCAAGGTATAGGCACCGGATTTTACCGCGCCACCCGCTTCGGACGCGCGCTCGAACACGGCAACACGCCAGCCACGGGTCGCCAGATGAAGCGCGCATGACAGCGAGTTGTGACCAGAGCCGATCAGCACGGCATCGAAATTTTCCACCTGTCGAACCTCCGCGAGTCATTAAGATAATTGCAAATGCATATTTCCTTGTCTAGCATAATCGTATCAACTCACTCGCATGGACGACACACAGGGAGAATCGACATGAGTGCATCGAATATCTTGCAACAGCTTGGCGGACTGCTGGCGTCCGGGGGCATCGACGTGGTGGATTGCACCGGCACCCTGGGCCCTGACACGCCGATCCTGCAACTGCCGCCAGACTTCGCCAAGAACACCCCCAAGGTCGAGATCCACAAGATCAGCGAATACGACGCGGACGGACCGTTCTTTGCCTGGAACTGGCTGGTTCTGGGTGAACACACCGGCACCCATTTCGACGCGCCGCACCATTGGATCACTGGCCGCGACAACCCCGAAGGCTATACCGACACGCTGGATGTTCAGCGCCTGATCGCCCCGGTCAACGTGCTCGATTTCTCCAGGGAAGCCGCCGCCGATGCCGATTTTCTGCTGACCATCGACCATGTGAAGG
>JAGRMK010000327.1 GCA_020441345.1 Paracoccaceae bacterium | reverse complement strand
CGCGTTGCACGACTGGCCGGTGTTCTGGAAGCAATGCCGCGCGCCGCGCACCACGGCCTTTTCGTCGGCATCGGCAAAGATGATGTTGGCGCCCTTGCCGCCCAGTTCCAGATGCACCTTCTTCAGTGTCTCGGCGGCGTTCTTGGAAATCGCGATACCGGCGCGGGTCGAGCCGGTGAAGCTGACCATGTCCACATCCGGGTGGCCCGACAACCGGGTGCCGACACCCATGCCGTCGCCGTTCACCAGGTTGAATACGCCCGCGGGAACGCCCGCCTCGTGCAGGATCTCGGCGAACAGCATCGACGACAGCGGCGCGATCTCGGACGGTTTCAGCACCATCGTGCAGCCCGCCAGCAGCGCCGGGATTACCTTCAGCGTGACCTGGTTCATCGGCCAGTTCCACGGTGTGATCAGCGCACAGACACCGACCGCTTCCTTGATGATCCGGTCGTCGGGGGATTTTTCGCTCAGCACGGATTCGAATTCGACCTGCTCGAAGGCGCGGATGAAATTCGAAATGTGCCAGGTGCCCGATCCTGACTGGTTGGTCTTGGCCATGTCGATCGGCGCGCCCATTTCCAGCGAGATCGCGGCGCCCATCTCGTCGTTGCGGGCCTTGTAAACCTCAAGGATGCGCTTCACCAGCGCCAGCCGTTCCTGAGGATCGGAATACATGAATCCCGGCAGCGCGGCCTTGGCGGCGGCAACGGCGGCGTCGGTATCGGCCTGGCCGCCCAGCGAAATGACGGCACAGGATTCTTCGGTCGAAGGGTCGATTACGTCGCAGTCGCGGCCATCAATCGGGGCGACCCATGCGCCGTTGATATAGAAGGTGCGCTTGTCCAGCATCTTGGGCTCCTGTTAATTTTCGCGTCACACTGTCACTCCCCCAAGACAAGGGCAAGGGGAGGGGTTATCAATCATCGCGTCACACCCTATCTGCAGAGTATTCGCATTCCAATCCGGAGATATGAGGACACCATGAGCCTTCGCATCAATGACATCGCCCCCGATTTCACCGTCGATTCGACCGATGGCACCCTGAACCTGCACGACTACATCGGCGACGGCTATGTCGTGCTGTTCAGCCACCCCAAGGATTTCACCCCGGTCTGCACGACCGAGTTCTCGGCGGCGACCAAGCTCGCCGGCGAGTTCGCCAAGCGGAATTGCAAACTGGCCGGGATTTCCATCGACGGGGTCGAAGAGCACAAGCAATGGATGGCCGACGTCAAGACCTATGGCGGCACCGCCATGAGCTTTCCGATCATTGCCGACCAGGATCTGAAGGTCGCAAAGCTCTATGACATGCTCCCCGCCGAGGCCTATCTGCCCGACGGTCGCACCGCCAACGATACCGCCACCGTGCGCACCACCTTCATCATCGGGCCCGACAAGAAGATTCGCCTGATGCTGATCTACCCGATGTCGGTGGGCCGCAATTTCGACGAGATCCTGCGCGCGCTCGATGCCATCCGCCAGACCGACGGCCAGCCCTTTGCGACCCCCGCCGACTGGCGGCCGGGCGACGACCTGATCGTCGCGCTGTCGATGTCAACCGAGGATGCGCAGGCAAAGTTCGGCAAGCTGGATATCCCGCTGCCCTATCTGCGCAAGACCAAGGCGCCGAAATAAGCGCCCGGCACCGGCCGGAAACCCCGTCCGCGCGCGCCGCGGGCGGGGTTTTTCGGTCTCGCGGCGATGTGTTGCGCCGTGAGCGGTTTGAGACGTGCAGCGCGCGCCGGGACAGGATAGACAATCGCCCATGACATTGCGTTCCTTCCTTGCCCTGATCCTGCTGGCACCTGCCGTTCTGGCCGGACCGGCCCGCGCCGACCTGATCCCGCTGTCCGAGATCTCGCGGTATTTCAACTCGTTCCGAACTGCCGAGGCCGACTTCACCCAGGTGAACCCGGATGGCACCCTGTCGACCGGGCGGCTGATGATCCATCGCCCCGGACGCGTGCGGTTCGAATACGCGGCACCAGACAGGACGCTGGTCCTGGCGACGGCCGGCTCGGTCAATATCTTCGATGCGCGCTCGAACGCGGGGCCGACGACCTATCCGCTTGCGCGCACGCCTCTGGCGTTGATCCTGGACGATACCGTGAACCTGGGGCGCGACCGGATGGTCGTGCGCCATTACGAAGACGGCCCGACCACAAGCGTTGTCGCACAAGACCCCGAACACCCGGAATACGGCAATATCCGCCTGGTGTTCAGCGCCGCGCCAACCGAGCTGCGGCAATGGGTTGTTACCGATGACACGGGCCGGGAAACGACGGTTATCCTGGGAACCCTGCGGACCGGAGTGTCGCTGGGGTCGCTGCTGTTCAATCTGGATGCCGAGATGGCGCGGCGCGGCCTGGTGCCGCAGCGTTAACGCCGCCCGCAAGCCCGCAACTGCGCGTCATACATCACGGCGCGCTCGCCGACGCGACCGGCGACCTGCACCAGCCAGGGCTTTGCGCGATAGCTGCCGCGCGCGTAACCGGCGTTGCCTTCATGATAGGCCAGATACAGGTTGCGCGCCTCGGTCGGCAGGATGCCGTTGCGCTCATAGGCCTCGCGGGCATACCATCCGATGAAATCCGTCGCATCCTCGATATCGTCGCGCTGCGCGCGGTGGTTGCGGGTCGCGGCCTGGTATTCCTCCCAGGTGCCGTCAAGCGCCTGGCTATAACCGAAGGCCGAGGATTGCCGGCCCATCGGGATCACCCCCAAAGTGTATTGGTGCGGCGTGCGGGCATCGCCGTCGAACCGGCTTTCGGCGTGGATGATTGCCATTTGCACGGGGACAGGGACGGACCATCGACGTTCCGTATCCTGCATGGCGCGGAAATAGGCCGGCCGCTCGCGCGAAAGCGCGCAGGCGTCATCGAGATTCCTGGGCGCGCTGAGGTCACGTCCGCCACAGGACGCCAACAACAGTGCGATCACCGTGAAACGGAGAACGTAGCTCATGATCTGCCTCGGTAGTCTTTTATATTTTCTCCCTTGGTAGCGGAATTTGCATCCCGAGGAAACGATTTTGCGATAAATTCGGGGTGTAGAGCCTCTGGCCGCGCCCTTTTGCCCCAATCTTGCCACATTTCCGCCCCGCTTCGGACAGCTTTCACAACACTGTTTCCAACTCCTGTCGTCCCGGCATATGGACGCCGCCCTGTGAGTCGCGTTAGAAAAAGGGCGAAATGGAAAACTCAATGCTCACGACTCAGGCAAAATTTCAGCTCGGCCAGGTTGTCCGCCACCGCAAACATCCGTTTCGCGGTGTGGTGTTCGACGTGGACGCGATGTTTGCCAACTCACAGGAATGGTATGACGCCATCCCCGAAGACAGCCGTCCACGCAAGGACCAGCCGTTCTATCACCTTCTGGCCGAGAACGATAACAGCTACTACGTGGCCTATGTGTCAGAGCAAAACCTGATCGCGGATGAAACCGGCGAGCCCGTCGACCACCCGGATCTGCCGGAACTGTTTGGCGACTTTGAAGACGGGTTCTATCCGCTTCAGGTGCAATTGAACTAAGCTCCAGGCCCGCAGCAGGCATGACATGGCCCGGCACCGGTGTGGCGGGAAGGCG
>JAGRMK010000326.1 GCA_020441345.1 Paracoccaceae bacterium | reverse complement strand
ATCGCGGTAGGTGTAGCGGTGCAAATCTCCTTCGACCCGCCGCGACACGATCTCGCGGTCGCCGTGATGGCGCTCGGCGTGCACAAGCAGGTTGGATATCAACAGCGGCTGGTTCATCATTTGGCCAAGCATGGGCGGTCCTCTCCTGTTTTCCCTATGGGTAGTCGAACCGCCGGATCGGTCAAGCCGCCCCGGAGCCTGGCACCGTTTTGTGACCCCGCGTCACGGGCGCGGCGCCACCTGGCCGCGAGCCCCCCTGCTGAAAATCGGGCGGGTCGATCCGGCAAGGGGGCTTGAGTGCTGCGGCCTTGCTGCTATGACGGGGCGGGGCCGCTTGCTGGAATGGTAGACAGACCGGACTTAAAATCCGTTGCCCTCCGGGGCGTGTGGGTTCGAGTCCCACAGCGGCTACCACCCTCCACCAAAGGCGGACGGGGATGAGAACAGGCCTGGGTCAGCAGGGACGCTGACCCATTCGGGGGCATGGGCCACGGGCGAACCCGGGCTGCTGTCCGCAGCCAGGAATTACGTAAACGGAGGGGGAGATGCACAAAAAAGCGATCATAACCTGCGCACTGACCGGCGTTCTGACCGACCCGCGCCAGCATCCGGTGCCAGTGACGCCCGCGCAACTGGCCGCCTCGGCCCGCGAGGCCTGGGACGCAGGGGCTGTCTGCATGCATGTGCATTTTCGCCAGCAAGCCGCAGGCAAGGGACATCTGCCAAGCTGGGACCCGGCGCTGGCGGTCGAGATCGCCGAAGCGATCCGCGCGGCCTGTCCCGGAGTGATCCTGAACTTTACCACCGGCGTGGTCGGCCCGGATCAAAGCGGCCCGATGGCCTGCCTGCGTGCCGCAAAGCCCGAAATCGCGGCCTGCAACGCCGGCTCGCTGAATTATCTCAAGGTGCGTGCCGATGGCCGTTGGGCCTGGCCACCGATGCTGTTCGACAACCCGGTCGAAAAGATCGAGGCCTTGCTGGCGGTGATGGCCGAATCCGGGACACGCCCTGAGTTCGAATGTTTCGACACCGGGATCTTGCGCGCGGTCGGAATGTATGAACAGACCGGGATGGTAACACGCCCACAGGTCAATCTGGTAATGGGCGTGGCGTCGGGGATGCCCGCCGACCCCGCGCTGCTGCCCATCCTGTTGAAATATCTTCCCCAGGGCAGCGCCTGGCAAACCACCGTGATCGGCCGCGCCGAGGTCTGGGATCTGCACCGCAAAGCCGCGGAGCTTGGCGGGCATCTGCGCAGCGGGGTCGAGGACACCTTCTATCTGCCGGATGGCACGCGCGCCGCGGGGAATGGCGCGCTCATCGCCGCCTTGGCACGGGTCGCGCGCGAGACCGGTCGCGAACCGGCCAGCGTCGACGAGGCGCGCAAGCTTTGGCGACTGGCCTGAACCCGCCTGCCCCAGGCATCTGTCCCGCACCGGTGCGTCAAAACGGCAGTCAAACGCCCTGAAACTCGGCAAGGCAGCGCAAGACGGACCGGAGCCTCGAACTGCGGACAATTCAATTCAAATTGTCCCCTCTTTACTCTGAAAAATATCCTGGGGGTGAGACGCGCAGCGTCGAGGGGGCAACGCCCCCAGCCGTCGTCTCAAAAGGGACATCACGCGTTGAACAGGAAGTGCAGAACGTCCCCGTCCTTGACCTCATAGGTCTTGCCTTCGACGCGGAACTTGCCGGCTTCCTTGGCGCCGGCTTCGCCCTTGCCCGCGATGTAATCGGCATAGGCGATGGTTTCGGCGCGGATGAACCCCTTCTCGAAATCCCCGTGAATCACCCCCGCCGCGCCGGGTGCCAGGGTGCCCCGCGTGATCGTCCAGGCACGCGCTTCCTTGGGGCCAACGGTGAAATAGGTTTGCAAGCCCAAAAGCTCATAGCCCGCGCGGATCAGCCGGTCGAGGCCGGCTTCCTCAAGACCCATTTCCTCAAGGAACATCGCCGATTCCTCGGCGTCAAGCTGGCTGATCTCTTCCTCGATCCGCGCCGAGATCACCACCACACCCGCGCCCTGCGCCTTGGCCATTTCGGCCACGCGGTC
>JAGRMK010000325.1 GCA_020441345.1 Paracoccaceae bacterium | reverse complement strand
CAGGAGGTGCCCCGATGAACCGCCGCTCCCTGCTCACCACGCTGCTGTTTCTGCCCTTTCTACCCGCTCAAGCCGTTGCCGCCGGTCCCGGAACCGTCACCTTGCACAGCCCGGGGCGGCGACAGGCACTGACAATCGATCCCGCGACCCTGGGGTATCGCAGCTCCTGGCAAGATTACGGCGATGCGCTGAGCTTCGCCTTTGACGCCGAGGGGCCCGACGGCACCTATGCCATCAGTGGCGATCTGCGTGATGGCAATGTCAGTGGCGCCCTTCTTTTCGCGCCCGGCTTGCCGGGGCTCGGTAACGCGACCGATACGCAGTTGCGGGTCTCGCGGGCACGTCATCGCGGCAGTGACCTGTCGGTGCGGGGCGAGATCGAGGGGGCAGGCCTGCGCATCGTTTTCGACGTCACCCTGCCAACGATGAATTTCGCCCCCACTCCCGGCCCGATGGACCGGCCCTGAAACGCAATGGCCCGAGAAAGAAAGGCCCCGCAGGCGACGCGCGCCATCGGGGCCAAGTCCAACAGGGAGGACTTTCTGATTAAAGGCACAAGTTGGGTGCCTCTTTGATGCAGATCAACTCACCGGTGAAAAAAGATCCGGGCTTTTCGGGCCCGGATCAGTCCAACAGGGAGGAAGCGCGCCATAACCCCGACGCGCAAGGGAGGGAGGAGACTCAACACTACACCAAGAACTCTTTATTCTTGGTAAATCCGGCATCAATGAGACGCCATTTGGCAGAAATATCTACGGAACCAGCCGATATCCGCCCGGCTCTGTCACCAGAAGCCGCGCATTCGACGGATCCGGCTCGATCTTCTGACGCAACCGGTAAATGTGGGTTTCCAGCGTGTGCGTCGTCACGCCGGCGTTATAGCCCCAGACCTCGTGCAGCAGAACCTCACGCGGGGCCAGCCCGTCGGGCGCCCGGTAGAGAAATTTCAGGATGTTGGTTTCCTTTTCCGTCAGCCGGATCTTGCGGTCCCTGGCGTCGATCAGCATCTTCTGCGCGGGTTTGAACTGGTAGTCGCCCAATTGGAACACCGCGTTTTCCGATTGCTCGTGCTGGCGCAACTGGGCCCTGATCCGCGCCAGAAGAACCGGAAACTTGAACGGCTTGGTAACGTAATCATTCGCCCCCGATTCCAGTCCCAGGATCGTATCGGCATCCGAATCATGGCCGGTCAGCATCAACACCGGGCACTTGACTCCTGCCTTGCGCATCCGCTTGCACAACTCGCGGCCATCCGTATCAGGCAAGCCCACGTCCAGGATCACCAGTTCGTATTGTTCTTCGCGCACCCGCTCCATTGCCGAGGCACCGCTGTCGGCCTCGAACGTGTCGAACTCCTCGGTCGCGACAAGTTGCTCGGCCAGCGCCTCGCGCAGGTCGTCATCGTCATCGACAAGCAGGATCTTGCTCAGTTTCGACATGGGTTTGGTCCTCACTACTCGGTGCTCTGGTTAAAAAATGTCCCCCGCGACGCAGAGTTTCAAGAACGGGCGCGGTTTCTCACGCGGACGTGTCGAATGACCGCCCTATGTTTCAATTTGCCCCGTCCTGTCTTACATCCGACGGGAAAATGTTTCAGCATGAGCGCCGATGACCCTGTCGCCAGCCCCCCTTGAACGCCTCAATCGCGCCCGTGCCGACCTGCGCATGGGCCTGCCGGTCGTGGTAACCGACGGCGCGGCCGGCGCGCTTGTCGCCGCCGCCGAAACCCTGGGCGAGGCGCGCCTGTCCGCCCTGCGCACCCTTGGCAAGCCGGTCCTTGCCCTGACCGCGCGTCGCGCCGAAACGCTGAAGGCCCGCGCTTATGACGGCGACCTGGCCCGCGTTGCCCTGCCGCCCGATGCCGGCGTCACCTGGATCGAGGCCCTCGCGGACCCCGCGGACGACCTGACCCACCCGATGAAAGGGCCGCTGGTCACGCTCCGCGACGGCGACGCCACCCTGCACCGCGCCGCGATCCGGCTGGTCAAATCGGCGCAACTCCTCCCGGCCGCCGTTGTGGTCGCTGTCGGGTCTCCGCTGGACCTCGCGCAGGCCCACGGCCTGTCCACGCTCAGCGTCGATGACACCGCGACCCCGGAAACCCGGCTCGACCCGGTGATCGCCGCGCGGCTGCCGATGCGGCTCGCGGGGGCGGGCCGCCTGCATGTGTTTCGCCCGCAAGACGGTGGCACAGAGCATTACGCGGTCGAGGTCGGTCGCCCGATGCGTGACGCGCCGGTGCTGGCGCGGCTGCACTCGGCCTGCTTTACCGGCGATGTGCTGGGTTCGCTGAAATGCGACTGCGGCCCGCAACTGCACGGCGCGCTGACGGCAATGCATGACGCGGGCTCGGGCGTTCTGCTCTATCTTAACCAGGAAGGGCGCGGGATCGGCCTGGCCAACAAGATGCGCGCCTATTCCCTTCAAGATCAAGGCTTTGACACGGTGGAAGCAAATCACCGCCTGGGGTTCGAAGACGACGAACGCGACTTCCGCCTGGGCGCCGAATTACTGCGCCGTCTCGGGTTCGCGCAGGTGCGGCTGCTGACCAACAATCCGCGCAAGGTGGCGATGCTCGAACGCGGCGGCATCACAGTCACCGAACGGGTTCCTCTCAAAGTCGGCCTGACCGACGAGAACGCAGCCTACCTGGCGACCAAGGCGGAGAAATCCGGGCACCTGCTGTGACCTCCGCCGATCTCGTTCTGACCCCGACGGGCCTGCGGTTTCGCGGGCGCCTGCTGCCCTGCACAGTCGGGCGAAGCGGTGTCACCACTCACAAGTGCGAAGGCGATGGGGCGACACCCGTGGGCACCCACCACCTTACCGGGTTGTGGTTCCGACCCGACCGCATCCATCGCGCCGACCTTCCCCGCACCGCGCGCCCGATCGGCCCACGCGACCTGTGGTGCGATGCCCCCGACCATCCGGCCTACAACCAGCCGGTTCGCGCCCCGTTCAAGGCCAGTCACGAGATCTTGCGCCGCCCGGATCCGCTCTATGATCTGGTCCTGACAACCGACTGGAATACCGTCTCCACTCATCCCGGCAAAGGCTCGGCGATCTTCCTTCACAGCTGGCGCCGCCCCGGCTACCCGACCGAGGGCTGCATCGCCCTCTCACGCGCGAACCTGCTCTGGATCGTGCACCGACTTGCACCGGACAGCCGATTGATCGTCCCCGCGCTGCCCTCTTTACTCTCCAAATATCCTGGGGGTGAGGCCGCAAGGCCGAGGGGGTGAAACCCCCTGCGCGGCACGCGCCGCCCCTTTGGGGGCTCGATGCCCCAAAAGGGGCGGCCCCATACGTCGTCCAGGCAACAGACCGTCAGCCGACACGCGCCCCGAAAATCGCTGACCCGACGCGGATATGCGTGGCGCCCAGTGCGACGGCGCATTCGAAATCGTCAGACATGCCCATCGACAATCCTTCCAGCCCGTTGCGCGCAGCAAGACTGGCAAGCGCAGCGAAATGCGGTGCCGGGTCCAGATTGGCCGGGGGAATGCACATCAGCCCTACCACCGGCAGCGACAGCGCCCGCATCTCGCGGATCAACGCATCGGCCTGGTCGGGAAGAACGCCCGCCTTTTGCGGTTCCGCCCCGGTGTTGACCTGCACGAACAGGTCCGGGCAGGTGCCGCGTTCATCGGCAAGCCGCGCCAGGCTTTGCACCAGCTTCAGCCGGTCCACCGAATGAATGGCATCGAACATCTCGACCGCGGCGCGGGCCTTGTTGGTCTGCAACGGCCCGATCAGGTGCAACGAGACGCCGGAATAGGCATCCTGCAGCGCCGGCCAGCGGCCTTGCGCTTCCTGCACGCGATTCTCGCCAAAAACGCGCTGCCCCTGGTCCAGAACCGCACGCACGCGCTCTTCGGTCTGCACCTTGGACACGGCAATCAGAGTCACCGAGCCGGGCGTCCGTCCGGCGCGGCGTTCTGCGGCTTTCAAGCGGTCGGTGATGGCGGCAAGCGACATGGGCCCTCCTGTTTCGGCGCGCACAGATAGCCACAGGAGTCAGCGAAAGAAAAGCCGACGCAGAGCGGGCATGCTCAATCGCGAGACAGGCCGATGGTGCCCCGATGCGCAGTAACCCGGGTATCAGTGCGATAGGGCTCGAAATTGCTCGACTCGATCTCGATCTCGAAGCGGAACCGCAGCCCGTTGTCCGCCTGATGCGCAAAGGTCGAGGTAAAGCGCCCTTCGTAGAGACCCTGCAGCCCCCCGTTCGGGCCTTGCGCGTTGCTGCGATAGGTCACACCGAACCGTGCCTGCATCGAATGGGTCACATCGGCCTGACCCGATGAGATCATCGTCAGCAAGGCGACAAGCGCGGAAAAGGCATGGGCAAACGGGCGCATGGGCGTTGATTCCTAAGGACGCACCCTGTCTAGCACGCCCACGACGCCGCCGATACCGGGCCGGGCCGGCGATGGGCAAAGCCCCGCCTATGCGGACCGCAGACATCCGGCACCCGCGCATGCAAAAGGGCGGGCCAATGGCCCGCCCTTCGCTGGTCAACCCGTGGGTTGATCAGAAGTTGAACGCAACACCCAGCGAAGCGGTGGTGATGTCGTTGCCAGCCACGCCGAACTGGTCCTGGATGTGCTCAGCACCGACGCTGAGGGTCGCGCCGCCGCCCAGGCCGTAGCCGTAGTTCACGCCGACGACGTTGCCGTCATACACGCGACCAGCGAAGCCATACACGGTGCCGCCGCCCAGAGCGACCGAGCCGTTGATCTGCCAGTTGGTCCAGGTGTTGTTCGCAGCGACGATGCCGAGCGGAACGCCAGCAGCGCTGATGTTCTGGAAGGCAACGGTCGAGATGCGGGCAACGATGGCGCCAACCGACCACGAACCGCCGTTATAGCGAGCCGACAGGGTGATGGTGTCGTCCAGGAACAGCTGAACAGCGCTCACGCCGGTGACAGTCCAGTCGCCGTTTGCAACGGTGCCGATGGTGCCAGCGTCGTAGCGGCCATAGCCGAACGCAACGGTGAAGGCGTCGAACGAGGTGCGGATGCCCAGCTCGGTGCCGGTGGTGCGGCCATGCGACAGGTTCACACGGGTGTCGCCCATGGTGTACTGCAGCTGAGCCATTTGCTCATTGTCCGGGCCGGTCGAGTTCTGACCGTGCGACGAGAGCAGGCCAACGGAGTCGAGGCACTGCTGACCACCTTCGTAGCCAACGCCGCAACCGCCGGCATAGCCGAACGCAACGCCGGACTGACGGATAGCGCCGTCCTGGTTACCGAAGGTCACGCGCAGACCGTTGGCTTCAACCCAAACGCGCGAACCCGAGATCGGGCTGGCATAGGTGTTGCCGGTACGGGCACGAGCCCAGGCACCGAAGGTCAGACCATGATCAGCCTGAACCGACACGTTGAAGTTCAGGGTCAGACGGTTTTCCAGGTTCCAGACCCAGGTACCGGTCTGGTTCGAACCCTGAACGCCCATGCGGCCTTCGCCGGTGATGTTCAGCGCTTGTGCGTTGGCCAGGCCGGCCGACAGGACCAAGGCGGTCGAAGCGAGAAGAAGTTTCTTCATGATTTCCCTCATTGACTTAAATTCTAGCCCACCTTGTCTGTAAGCTGGGTCTTTGCCTGTTTCCTGCTTTCACCCGCCTTTTGCAACACGCCGACAACGCCGATGCGAACTCAGCCCGTTTGTGGTGCAGTTTTGCCACGCTGCGGCCATGCCCCTGCCACAACACATTATATAAGGCGTCAGCGGCGGGTTTGAGCCCGCGCACCCCGCCCCGCCAAGCAAACCGCTTGTTCCGCTTGCGCCCCTCGTTTAGATACGGCCTCGACACGGGTGCCTTTACGGGCGCGCGCGGGCGTTCCTTAGAACGCTCTGATTAGCTTGGCGGGGAAAGCAGATGACGGCAAAACCGGCGCTGACAATGATCGCGGCCTTGAGTCTGACACTGGTGGTGTCTGGCTGCGGCGGGCGGATGAGCAACCTGTTCGGCGGGCCCGACCAGGGGGATCGCGACGCCGCGACCGCCTATGCGCTCGAACAGCGGCAAGACGCCACGGGAACCACTGATTCGGTCTGGGATCTGTTCGTTAACCGCGGAGATGCCGGTGCCGCACTGAACGTGAACCGCTATATCTGGACGGCTTCGCTCGAAATCCTCGATTTCCTGCCAGTCGAAACCGTGGATCCGTTTTCGGGCGTGATCACCACCGGATTCGGCACGCCTCCGGGCGGTGGGCGGCCCTATCGCGCCACGATCGCGGTGACGGATGCGGCGCTTGACGCCCGGTCGCTGAATGTCGCGCTGGTCACGCGCAACGGTCCGGCCAGCGCCGAAACGGTGCGCGCCGTGGAAAACGCGATTCTGACCCGCGCCCGCCAGATCCGCATTCGCGAGCTGGGGCTGTAAGACCGCATATCGGCGCACGGGGCAGGCGGTGGTGTGATTCGCCGGGCTGGACCCCTCGCCAAGCGGATAGTATGACACCGCCGGGCCCTGCGGCCCGGCTTTTTCTTATCCAGGGAACGACAATGTCAGGCCAGACCGACGCACGCTATCAGCCGCAACAGATCGAACCCCGCTGGCAGACTGCCTGGGACACCGCCGGGTGCTTTGCCGCCAAAGCCGACCCGACGCGGCCCAAGTATTATGTGCTCGAGATGTTTCCCTATCCTTCGGGGCGCATCCACATGGGCCATGTCCGCAACTACA
>JAGRMK010000324.1:11899-18263 GCA_020441345.1 Paracoccaceae bacterium | reverse complement strand
TGTCGCTTTTCCCCGCCCGCAGCTCTACGGCGCCGGACCATATCCTGCTGCGCCTGCGGCCCGGCGCCAATGTCGCGGCCGTGACGACGCGGCTGCGCGGGCTGATCTCGGATCCCACCCTGCGCATCCGCAGCTATGCCGACGCCGCGCAAGAGGATCTGCGCTATCAACAGACACAGCGCCCGACTGGCGTCATCTTCGGGTTCGGCGTTCTGATCGGTGTGCTGGTCGGGCTGGTGATCGTCTATCAGGTGCTGTCGGCCGATGTCGCGGACCATCTGCGCGAATACGCGACCTTCAAGGCGATGGGCTATGGCCCGCGGTTCTTCCTTGGCATCGTCATCGAAGAGGCCTTGATCCTGGGGATCATGGGCTTTGTTCCCGGCCTGGCGGTGGGGGCGGCGATGTTGGCGTTCATGGGCACGGTCACGGCCCTGCCGCTGGCGATGACCGCATCCATGGCCATCATGGTCTTTGTCGGGACGGTGGTCTTCTCGGTGATGTCCGGGGCGATTGCCACGCGGCGACTCGCGGCGGCCGACCCCGCCGATCTGTTCTGAGAGGGCATCATGGACAGCGATGTGATCGTCGAAACCCGCGGGCTGAACCATTGGTTCGGCGAAGGAGAGGCGCGCAAACAGGCGCTTTTCGACATCGACATGACCCTGCGGCGCGGCAGTCTGACGGTGCTGATGGGGCCATCCGGGTCGGGCAAGACCACGGTTCTGACCCTGCTGGGGTGCCTGCGGGGGGTGCAGGACGGAACCGTGCGCCTGATGGGGCACGAGTTGAATGGCGCGGGTGAAACGGAACTGACTCGTCTGCGGCAGCGGCTGGGATTCATCTTTCAATCGCACAATCTGCATGAAAGCCTGACGGCGATGCAAAACGTGATCATGGGGATCCAGGTTCGCCCCGGCGTGCCCGACGACCTGGCAAAGCGCGCGGCGGCACGGGCGCTGGGTCTTGTCGGCCTGTCCGAGCGGCTGGATTATCTGCCTGCAAACCTGTCCGGTGGCCAGAAACAGCGCGTCGCGGTGGCGCGGGCGCTTGTCGGCAACCCGACGATGGTTCTTGCCGACGAGCCGACCGCCGCGCTCGACAAGGACAGCGCCGGAACGATTGTCGACATGCTCAAACGCCTGGGCGCAGAGCGCGGCACGACGACCCTGCTGGTGACGCATGACAACCGGATTCTGGACCGCGCCGACCGTATCCTGACGCTGGAAGACGGCCGGATCGTTGCAACCAAGGGCAACCTGTAGTCAACCGGCCGTGTCCGTTTCTCAGGCCCGCTGGCGGGCGTTCGTCGGATCCCAGGCGGGTTCACCCAGCAGGGTCAACCCGCGGCGTTCGCCCAGCACCACAACCTCCAGATCCTCGGTCAAGCCCGGCTGGATATAGGCAAACGCAAGGCTTCTGCCCGTGGCGTGGCCAAATCCGCCCGAAGTGCAGACGCCGACGACGCGATCGCCCTGCATCACCGCTTCGCCGCCCCAGATGTCGCAATCGGTCGCGGCGATCTCGCCATAGACCAGCGTCGTGCCGAGTGGCTTTGCGCGCGTGGCTTCGGTCGCGGCCCGGCCCCGGAAGTCTCCCTTGTCGGGGGCATAGAAGCGGGTGCAATCGGCCTCGATCAGGGTAATCTCGTTGGTCAGTTCGGACCCAAAGCCGCGATACCCCTTTTCCATGCGCAGCGAATTGACCGCCTGCACGCCGAAATCGGCGATGCCATGCGGTTCGCCCGCCTGCCAGATGGCATCGTAGAGCCGCCCGAGATCGGCCATCGGGGCGTGCAATTCCCAGCCCAGTTCACCGACATAGGTCACCCGCAACGCGCGCACCGGAATGCCCGCAAGCGTGATTTCCTGCGCCGACAGCCAGCGGAAGGCGGCAGTCGACAGATCGGCCTCGGTCAGCGCAGCCAGCACATCGCGCGATTTCGGCCCGGCAACAACCAGCATGCCGAAGGTATCGGTGACATTGCTGATCGTCACATCGGGCCCGGCGGCAAAGCCCAGATCATCGCGCGCCTGTTCTTCGGCCCCGGCGCCGGTCAACACGTAGAAACGGTCCGGTCCAAGCCGCGTGATCGTCCATTCTCCGGTGATCCGGCCGTTGTCGGACAAAACCTGCGTCAGCCCGATACCGCCCTGCTTTCGTGGCAGGCGGTTGGCGGTCAGCCGATCCAGGAGCGCCTCGGCCCCCGCCCCCGTCACGTCGAATTTGGCGAAGCTCGACAGGTCCATGATCCCCACCCGTTCGCGCACCGCGCGGCATTCGGTCGCGACCAGTGAATGCGTGTTCGTGCGGCGGAACTGAAGCGTTTCGACAAAGCCCGCAGGGGCGAAATACTTTGGCCGTTCCCAGCCATGCACTTCGGTCATCACCGCGCCCTTGGCCTTCAACACGTCGAACAAAGGGGTGATGCGACGCGGGCGACCGGCCTGAACCTCGCGTCCCGGCAGCGGGGTTTCGAACATGTTCTCGTAATCGTCGAAGCTCTTCGCGCGGGTATAGACCTGATCGGCGTAGGCCCCGAAACGCCGCGGATCGACGCTGGCCATGTTGATCTCGGCATCGCCGTGGATCATCCATTGCGCCAGATACTTGCCGCAACCCGCGCCCTGCGCGATGCCGATGGACGAGCCGCAACACTGCCAGGCGTTCGGCACCCCCGGCATCGGTCCGACCAGCGGGTTGCCGTCCGGGGTGTGCGGGATGGCACCATTGATGATGCGCTTGATACCCGCGTTGGCGAAAATCGGCATTCGGTCCAGCGCCTTTTCCAGCCAGGGCGTGATGCGGTCCAGATCGCCGTCGAACAATTCGTTCTCGCTGGACCATTCCGGCCAGCCGCCGCGTGCGGCCCAGGCCTCTTTGGCGCCGGTGTGTTCATAGATACCGACCAGACCCGCCTTCTGTTCCTGCCGGTAATAGCCCGCCGTCGCCGGATCGCGCATCACCGGTAGTTCCGTCGCGCTGTCCTTGAACTCGGCCAGTGGCTCTGTCACCAGATACTGATGCTCCATGTTGGTGATCGGTGTATCGACGCCCAGCCATTTGCCCACCTCGCGCGCATAGCAGCCCGCGGCGTTGACGACATGTTCGCAGGTGACAGCGCCTTGCTCGGTCTCGACCCGGAACTCACCCGAGGGCAAACGGGTGATGCCGGTCACGCGGGTATGGCGCTGGATCGTCGCCCCCATCTGTCGCGCCCCCGCCGCCATGGAGTTGCAGGCGCTGGACGGATCGACATGACCATCCAGCGTGGTATGCGCGCCAGCCAAGATGCCCTCGGTCCGCAGCCAGGGATTCAGTTCGCGGATGCGCTCGGGGCCGATGATCTCCATCTCGAACCCCACGGTGGCGGCAAAGCCCGCGACATGGGCGAACCAGTCCACCTCTTCGGGTGTGGTGGCGATACGGATCCCGCCGCAACCGTGCCAGCCGGTCGGCAACCCCGTGATCGCCTCCAGCCTTGGATAGAGCGTATTGCCGTAGTGGTGGATCTTGGCCATGTTGTAATTGCCGATGAACGACGGGCACTGCCCCGCCGCATGCCAGGTCGAGCCGCTGGTCAACTCGCCTTTCTCGATCAACAGGACATCGGTCCACCCCGCCTCGGCAAGGTGATAGGCCAGGCCCACCCCCATCATGCCGCCGCCGACGATCACCACTTTTGCCTGGGTCTGCATGGCTTTCTCCCCTACCAGATGCCGTTTCCGGCCTGCATCCGCTCACGCGGAAGGATGATGTTGTACTGGGCCCGGATCGCTGCATCGACCTCGGCACCGATGTGGCGCGGGTAATGCTCTGCCAGGATCTTGCGCACGCGGTCGCGCGCCACGTCGCGGCTATCCCGCGCGCCGGCGCCCTCCCATTCGCCGATGCTGCGCCGGTCGGCGACCTCGGGATAGACGTAATCGGTCTTCATGCGCGCGAAGGTCTGGGCATGGCCCAGATAGTGACCGACCCCTGTCACCGTTTCGCGGATCACCTCGAAGCTTAGCGTGTCTTGCGTAACCTCGATCCCCTTGACCGTGCGCAAGATCGCCCCCAGCAGGTCGTTGTCGATGACGTAGCTTTCAAAACTGGTGCCCATCAGCGAGCCCTGCATGCCCGCGCATTCATGGATCATCGTCGCGCCGGCCTGGGCGGCGAGCGAAACCGTATAGCCCTTTTCCCCGCCGCTCTGCGCATCCGGCAGCTTGCTGTCGGTCATCCCCGCTGGAACCGAGTTCGGCAGGTCATAGAAATTCGCCATCTGCGCGCAGGCCGCGGACAAAAGCGCCTGTTCTCCCGATCCGCCAGACATCGCCCCGGTGCGAAGATCGCTGACAAAGGGCCAGGCGGCAAAGATGCCCCGGCATTCCGGGTCGATGATGTGGCACAGAACGAGGCCGGCCAGCACAGCGGCCTCCAGCGCGTCGCAGCTTTCGGTGGCAAAGCGCATCGGCGGCACGACATGACAGCAGACGGCGGTGCAGAACGGGCGTGCACGATGCTTGCCGTCCCCACCCGCCACGGCGTCCAGCATCGGCTGCACCGCGCGGACCGAGGCGCTGTCAGTGTAACTGACGGCAATGGATTTCGTCGTGCCGGACAGGCAGGCATAGGTGGTGTTCATGTCCAGGTCGAGGATGGTCGTGGCATCCCGCGCGACAATCGAGCGGTGATACCAGTGAATATTGTCCAGCCGGTCCACCAGCCGCGCAATGTCGTAAAGATCGGCCACCGTGCTTTCCCGATAGCGACCGGTTTCGAAATCCATGATCGTTGGCGCGGCCCCGCCGGTGCCGGTGTGAACCCGCCGTCCACCGATTTCGATATCGTGCATCGGGTCGATGCCGTGCAGCGTGAATGTGCGCCGGCTGCGCGCGATCACGTCCTCGACCAGCATGCGAGGGAACCGCAAGCGACCGTCGTCATCCACCCGACAGCCCGCCGCAATCGCCCGTGCCTCGAGACTGGGCGTCAGCTGAGACAGGCCAAGGTCTTCCAGAAGCCGCAGCACAAGCTCGTGGATCTGAAGGATCTCGGCATCGGTCAGGGGCTTGTAGCGACCGCCGACCATGCCAGCAGGCACGGGCCTGGCAGGCAGGGTGGCTTCGGCCCGGTTGCGTCTTCCGGCTCGGCGCGGCGTCGTATCGGGCATGGCACGGACCCAAGGGTTGATTTGAAGCCAGCTAACACCGCATTCTTGCGCCGCTCAAACGATCATTTCGCATCTATCGCATTCCCCTGGCGCATGCGAAGCGTGCCGTGCACCGCGGCTTCGGCGCTGATCCATTCCAGGAACGCGGTAATCCCCGGGGCATGGACGGCTTCGCTGGATGTGCAGAGGTAATAGCCATCCCGGGTTTCCAGCGTGCGGTCCACCGGGCGGACCAGCCGCCCTTCGGCCAGCAACGGGTCGGTGACATAGCTCCAGCCCAGGGCGATCCCGTGGCCCGCCTCTGCCGCTTGCAAGACCATCGGGTAAGAGTTGAACCGCAACCCACGCCGCACCGGCTGCCCGGCAACGTTCTGCCGCATAAGCCAGGTCCGCCAGTTCACCCCTCCGAACGATTGCTTGCCGTATTCCAGGTGCAAAAGCGTCTGCTCCAGCAGATCCTCGGGGCAGAGCAGGGGCGGTCGGTCACGCAGATAGGCCGGGCTGCACACAGGATACACCCTCTCGCCGAACAGCAGACTCGAGTCCAACCCGTCCCATCGGCCCGAGCCGAACAGGATCGCCACATCGACCTCTCCGGCTCCGGGCAGAACCGGCTGGTCGGTCGCCAGCACCCGCAGATCGACGTCCGGCTGTAGCGCGCCAAACTTTGCCAGTCGCGGCATCAGCCAGAACCAGGCAAAGGCCACCGAGGCGCAGACGGTGATCTGCGGCGCTTTCGATTCCGCGCCAAGGGCGGCGAGGCATGCACTCACGTCATCCAACCCGCGCGTTACCGACTCGAACAGCCTCTGGCCTTCGGGCGTCACCTCGATGGCGCGATGCAGGCGCCGGAACAGGCGCAGGCCCAGCGCCTCTTCCAGCGATCTGATTTGCCGGCTGATCGCGCTCTGCGTCAGGCACAGCTCCTGTGCGGCGAGGGTAAAGCTGCGATGCCGTGACACGGCCTCGAAGGTGGCAAGCAGACCCAGAGGTGGCAGGTGGTATTTGCTCATGACGCACCATATGCAGAAGCTGTCAGTGGCGGCAATCGGTGCCATGCATGGCGCAAGACCCGTCACGGCCAGATCCGAACCGGCGCCGCATCAGGCATCGTGAAGTGCGGCGTGGTGTTGTCGGCGCGAAACGGGCCCCTCTGGCAAATGCCCTGACAGACCAGCCTGCAAAAGTCACTCTCGCCACATGCCG
>JAGRMK010000324.1:0-11887 GCA_020441345.1 Paracoccaceae bacterium | reverse complement strand
CAGCACCCGCGCTCGGCCCTGGCTGCGGGCCCCTGCCGTTATTGCACGACGGTCCAGAGTGTATCGTCAACGGCGCGAAGATACCCGTGCTGAAACAGCGCGGTCATGTAGACCGAGGAAAACCGGTGTGACGGGTCGTAAACGATACCGGAGTTCGGGTCGATGGAGGTCACGGACAAGCGCATGCCGTTCGCGCGGGCGAAATGCCGTGTCGCGTTGACCGCAAACTGGGCGTTCGCGCGGCTCATCGTGGTCAGGGCCTGTTGCGAGATGCCGAGCGCCGTCCGAGAGACCTCTACCGGATCGGGATTGAGCGTGTTGTTGATCAGCAAGAACACGTGTCCGCCGGCAAGGTTGCGATCCGTGGCAAAGGCATAGTTCGGAATCGCCAGGAACTGCATATGAACGCCACCGTCGATATGCGTTTCGCGGTAGGTTGTATTGTCCGCGACATATCTGAGTTCCACGGGCGAAAAGAGGCCCGGCAGCGCCGCGGACGCGCGCATGATGCCGCGAAACAGATCATATTGCCCGGCCTGAGCAATTGCGCCCATGTCCCAAACCGATGCCCGCGCCGAATCGAGATCCGAGGTCACGATAAACAAGCGGCCACCGGCACCATGGCGTGCGGCGATGTCATCCAGAAGTTCGGGCGGTGTGTAGGTCTCGATCAGGTCCGCCAGCGGTTCGGTATCATAGATCGATTCGCTGTAGACAGCCTGAAAGGGTCGCAGTCGCATGATGTCGCCCGCGTCATGCGCCGTGAAGATACGGTGCAACACCGCGTCCTGGCTCTGGCCAAGAAAGGCGAACGGGGCGATCAGGGCGCCGGTCGAAACGCCCGTAACAATGTCGAACCGTGGTCTGCGTCCCGTCGCCGACCATCCGACCAGTGCCCCGGCTCCAAACGCTCCATCCTCGCCTCCGCCCGAGAGCGCCAGAACCTGAGGCCCGTTCGCAGAATGCGGCGCATGCAGATGTGCCAGCCAGTCGCTTTCTCCGGCGTCGGCATGCACCCGAAACCGGGCCAGCGGATCTGCTTCGGTGATCTGACGGGTTGCATAACCCGGTTCCCCAGCGCCCGAACAGGCGGCAAGCGTCGTCGCCGCAAGTCCCAAAAGGACTTGCCTGCGCTTCAGACCAAACCGTGCACCTTTGGAACTCTGCTTCATTTTGTCATTTCGCTCGGTTAAGTGGGCACGGCGCCTGAACGCCGTCACAAGGCACCGCCAGCGGGCGGCGGATGGCGGCACGGATTGAAAAACCTCGCCCCTGGGAAAGGCCCTGCGATCCGGCGCGCCGGTGGTCGCAGGGCCGCAAGGGCGTCAGCCGTTGCGCGGGGGCTGTGCCGGGATGCAGGCCACCGGAGCCGATGCTTCGGGCGACTGGCACGTGCCCTCAATCGTCATGCCATCCCGCCCGGCAAAGCTGCACACGGATTGCGCGGCCTGATCCGCGCAGGCCGCGATCGCTTCGCGCGGCGGCGGGCCGCGGCGATCGCCCGAACGGGATGGCGCGGATTGCGCAAGTTGGGAAATGGCCCCGATGGAATCCGTCGCGGTATCTGCTCTTGCCACGGATATATTGACCACGCTGGTAAACACCGTGGCAAGAAAGATCGCGACGATGATCTTGGTGTGCGGCTGCATGCGTTTTGCAGGCAAGAACACCGGGATGCCTTGGTTGACGCCAGTCGTCTTGAAGAGTGAAAATGTCATGTCTGTCTCCTGACTCGACGGCTTTTGCCGTCGACAGACCGGCTTTCTGCCGCGTTTGAGGAGCAACGATGCAGCAACTATGCACAGAGCGTGCAGACGCCGAAATATTTCCCTGGCATGGTAAAAAAATCGCGCTGTTCAGTCCTCGAAGGCATAGCCCACTCCGTAGACGGACCGAATCGGATCCCAGTCGCTGACCGCGGCAATCTTGCGACGAAGGTTGCGGATGTGGCTGTCGACGGTTCTGTCGAACACATCCGTATCGTCCGGAAAGGCCAGCGCCAGAAGCTGATCGCGCGAATACACCCGGCCCGGACGCCCGGCGAGAGCATTGAGCAGCGAAAACTCGCGCGGCGTCAGGTCGAGCAACTTTCCGTCCAGCGAGACCCGCCATCGGTCGGTGTCGATGAGCAACCGCGCCAACGGCCCGCCGCCTTGTGTTGCTCCGGCCGGGCGGCGGCGCAGAACCGCACGCACGCGTGCCACCAGCTCACGCGGAGAGTAGGGTTTGCAGACATAATCGTCCGCGCCGAGCTCAAGCCCGAGCAACCTGTCGATTTCTTCGACCTTGGCGGTCGTCATGATGATCGGCACATCCGAGGTCTTGCGCAACTCCCGGCAGATGCTGAGCCCATCCACGCCCGGAAGCATCAGATCGAGGATCACAAGATCATGCGCCATGCCAAGCGCAGTTCCGACCGCATGTGTGCCTTCGGTCAGCATGTCCACATCCATGCCATCCGCGAGAAGATAGTCGCGGACAATCTCGGACAATGCGGTTTCATCTTCGACAATCAGGATGCGGGGTTTGGTCATGGCCGTGTCTCGGGCAGCGCAAAAGTAACACGAAGACCACCCATATCCGACAGCGCGGCGAAAATCGTGCCGCCATGCGATTCGACGATGGCCTTGCACACCGACAGCCCAAGTCCCGACCCGCCCAACGCGCGCGACCGAGAGCTTTCTGCCCGGCTGAACCGGTCGAAAAGCCGGGGCAACATTTCTGGCGGCGGGGCGGGGGGCGTGTCGTCTATCGACAGGTTGACCATGCCATCCTTGCGCCAGATCCGCAGCTGTATCCTGCCCGGAGAATCGGTATAGCGGCGAGCGTTCTGCAACAGATTATCGATCACCTGCGCGATCCGTGTCCGATCGCAGCTGAGTGGGCACTTGTCAGGAAAGGCACAGTCGATGTCGATCCCCGCCTGCTCCAGGCCCGGGCGTGCGCTTTCGACCGCTGCCATGGCGATCTCGACCAGGTCTTCGTGCCCCATCTGGCCAACGAGGTCTGGCTCGCGAGTGAATGACAGGATCTTGAGATCCTGCACCAGCCGGGACAGCCGCATTTGGGCCGCGTGCATTTCGGCAAGCGTTGCCGCGTCGGGTTGGCGCACCCCGTCTTGCAAAGCCTCGATCTGCGCACGCAGAATCGCAAGCGGGGTTTGCAACTCGTGCGAGGTGTTCGAAATCCATTCCCGTTCGGCGCGCGAAGTCCGGTCCAGCGTTTCCGCAAGAGCATTGTGATGCGCGATCAGGACGCCCAGTTCATCGGTCCGGTCCTGTGGGATACGCGATTCATAGTCCCCAGAGGCCAGGGTTTTCGCCCCGGCCGCCAACCGCTTGATCGGGCTCAGAATTTGCCGGGCGATCAGATACGCCGCAGTCGCGGAAACCAGCAATGCAACCAGCGCGGAAAAGGCCAGCGACGCGTATTGCCCGCGCAGAAAAAAGGCATCGCTGGCACTACTTGACTGGCCCTGACCCGGCGCATGCAACTGGATATAGCCCAGCGGATCGCCATCACGGCAACCTCGATCCAGGCAAATCGGGCGTCGCAGAGCGATGGCAGAACTCTGTCTTGCGCTGATGATCGGGGCGCCATCCGCGTTCAGCAAAGCCAGCCGCTCACCGATCATCAGAGGATCGCTATCGACCTCGTCCTGATCCGCCCCGCCCGGCGGAGCGAAATTCAGACGCACGAAGTCGTTCCAGGCGCGCGGGTCGCCGGCCAGGTCGGGCCACCCCGGCGCATCGGGATCATAGGCCAGCGCCAACTCCTGCACCAGCTTGTTGAACCGGACCAGTTCACCGCGCAGCAAATACTGCGAAAACCCGTCGCGCATCGACAACGCCACCAGCACCGACATCGTGCAGATCACCAGCGCCGCCGTTGCCGCGATGGCCAGAAATATCTTTGTGGTCAGAGACGTGTGCAAACGGTCCATTCCCCTATGTGCGGCAACATTGTGCAGGGATCATGCAGATGCCGCAGCATGCCTGAACCGTGTGACCCCATCAAGCATATGACAATCATGACAAAAACCCGATTTCTCTCTTTTTTCGCCTCTTACCGGCATTTTGCCACTGGCTGCACATTTCCAGGTCAGGTTCGACAGCGACAAGACTTTGCGAGGACACCGGGCATGTTACGGAATATCAAGAGCACTCTTTGGGGCCTGTTGGCGGGGCTGACCGCGCTTTGGCTTTGGGCCAACTTGCCGTTCCCCGATACCCTGAGCGTCATGAGCGCCCGCGCTCTTGCGGTGCAGTATTCCGGCGTGATCGGCATCGGGGTGATGAGCGTGGCGATGATCCTCGCCGTGCGCCCGGTCTGGGCTGAGCCCTGGCTGGGCGGGCTGGACAAGTCATATCGGCTGCACAAATGGCTGGGAATCGCGGGGCTGGTTGCCGCGGTTGGTCACTGGGTCGCCGTGAACGCGCCGAAATGGGCGGTAACCCTTGGCCTCATGGCCGCGCCCGAGCGGCGCGCGCGTCCGCCCGCTGGCGACATCGCAGAGGTCGTGAGCATCGAGTCGGTGCTGAACGGATTGCGCGGGTCAGCCGAAGGGCTTGGCGAATGGGCGTTCTATTTCACTGTGCTGCTGATTGCGCTGGCACTGATCAAGCTCTTTCCCTACCGCCTGTTCGCCAAGACGCACCTGTTCATCGCGGTGGTTTATCTTGTGTTGGTGTTCCATTCTGTCGTGCTGATGGATTTCACGGCATGGACGCAGCCCCTGGGCTTTGCCATGGGGTTGCTCTTGATTGCGGGCACGGTCTCGGCGGTGATCGTTCTGACGCGGCAGGTCGGCAGAGCGCGCAAGGTCGAAGGCATCGTCACAATGCAGCACAGCATTCCCGAAATGAATGTGCTGGAAACCACGATCCGGTTTGAAAAAGGTTGGCCGGGTCACAAACCGGGTCAGTTCGCCTTTGTCACCTTCGACAAGAAAGAAGGCGCGCATCCTTTCACCATCGCGTCGGCCTGGGATGCCAGAGACCCGCGCATCATGGTTATTTCCAAGGGCTTGGGCGACTATACCATGAAACTGCCGGAACAGGTCAGCCTCTGCAGCGCCGCGACTGTCGAGGGGCCCTACGGCGCGTTCACCTTCGACGATGCGGCGTCGCACCAGATCTGGATCGGCGCGGGCATCGGCATCACGCCCTTCATCGCCCGACTGAAGCACCTGGCGATGAACCCGGACGGCAAAACGGTCGACCTGATCCATTGCGTGCCCGAAATCTCGGACGAAGCCAAGGCGCTGCTGGAGGCCGATGTGGCCGAAGCCGGTGTCAATCTTCACCTGATGCGGGACCGAGACGACGGCCTGTTGACCGGCGCGCGCCTGCGTGAAATGCTGCCCGACTGGTCAAAGGCAAGCATCTGGTTTTGCGGCCCCGTTGCCTTTGGCGAGGCCCTGCGCCGCGATCTGGTCGCGCACGGGTTGCGCCCTGCCAATTTCCATCAGGAACTGTTCAGCATGCGCTGACAGCGCCATCAGGCACCCCCGCCCCGCATTGAACGGAGCAGGGGGCAATCATCCGCATCGTCACCCATTCGAAAGGTTCTTTCATGAGATCCCTTGCTTTCCTGCCCCTGACCTGTCTCGCCGCGCTGCCCACGGCGGCCTTTGGGCAGGGGACGCCGAATGTCTTGTTGATCGTCGCCGATGACATGGGGATCGACGCATCGCGATGTTACGCGCTTGGCGAACAACAGGCCCCGATGCCCAATTTGGAAGCCCTCTGTGCCTCGGGCATGGTGTTCGAGAACGCCTATTCCGCGCCCGTCTGCTCACCCACCCGCGCCACGATCATGACCGGACAATACGGGTTCCGTACCGGCGTCGGCGCCGCGATCCCGCCCGACGGGACCAGCGGATTGTCCGCCGATTTGACCAGCCTCTTCGACGTGCTCGCGGCCACCGACTACAGCGCCAACTTGATCGGCAAATGGCATCTCGCCGGGTCCGATGCCGCACACACCCACCCGGCGGAACTGGGCGTGCCGGACTATTTTGGCCCGTTCATGGGGGGCGTGCGGGACTATTGGCACTGGACCGCTGTCAGCAACGGCGAGGACGTGCCGGTTGACGGCTACGCAACCACCGTTCTGACCGACCGGGCGATCGACTGGATCGGCGGGCAAACCGATCCCTGGTTCCTCTGGCTGGCCTACAACGCGCCCCATACACCGTTTCATCTGCCGCCAGGCGATCTGCACGGCTTTGACGATCTGTCCGACGACGCCGACGCAATCGCACAGGCGCCTCTGGGCTATTACAACGCCATGCTGGAAGCACTGGACACCGAGATCGGCCGGCTGCTTGCCTCGCTCAGTCCCGAAGATCGCGACAACACGCTGATCATCTTCATAGGCGACAACGGAACGCCAAGCCAGGTGGTGCGCAGCCTCTATGGGCCGCGTGGCGCCAAGGGCACGATCTACGACGCGGGCACCCATGTGCCCTGGGTCGTGGCGGGTCCGGGCGTCGTCAGCGGACGCGCCGCGGATTTCGTGATGACCTCGGATCTGTTCGCGACGATCGCCGGTGTTGCCGGGGTTACGGTGCAGATGCCCGACAGCTTCGATTTCGGCCCCATGCTTGCCGGGGAGCCGGGCGCGCGCACGTATGTTTACGTCGAACATTTCTCGGATGAGGCCCCCAGAGGCCCCGACATCTACGGCTGGGCGGTGCGCGAAGGGGACTATAAACTGGTTCAAAGAGCCGGGGAAGACGCCGAGCTTTACCACCTTGGCCGCGATCCCTTCGAGCGGACCGATCTGCTTGCCGATGGAACCTCGGAAGAAGAGGCGTTGCTACGCGCGCGGCTGGAGGTCGTTCATGCATCGATACGGCAGTAACCCCGACCCCGTCGCACGCAGTCACTTGCGTGATGGCGTGCGCCCGACTTTTCCAACCCATGCCAGCCGATTTGGACCGCAACCATGACCATAAAGAGCATCACTGGCTGCATCGGCTGCGAGGAATGCGTGAAATCCTGTCCCTGCGACGTGATCCGCATGGAGCACGGCAGAGCGGTGATCGCCTATCCCGCCGACTGCCAGATCTGCCATCTCTGCCGGATGTATTGCCCGGTCGACGCCATCGAGATGTCGCCCGAGAAATCCATTCCCGTCATCGTGCCCTGGGGGTAGAGCCATGAAACTCACCGTTCAACGGACCACAGTCCTTGCCGCGCTCATGGTTTTCGCCGGTCTGCCGCTGCTGTTCTACGGCCTGGGCGACACCCCGCGCCGGACCCTGTTGAAAGAGGCGATCTCTCTCGGCACGCTGCTGGGTTTCGCGGCGATGCTGGGCCAGTTCTTCATGGCGCGCAGCAATACATGGCTGCTGAGCATCTTTAAGCCGATGCAAATCCAGAAGGTGCACAAATACATCGCCTATTCAGCGGTCACGGTGATCTTGCTGCACCCGGCGCTGATCGTGCTGCCCCGCGCCTTGGAGGGCGGTGTGCGCCCCTGGGATGCATTCGTCACCATGATCACGACCTTCGACAATCTGGGCATCGTTCTGGGCCTTGTCGCCTGGATCCTGCTGCTGGTGCTGGTCGTCACCGCGTTCTTTCGCAAGCCGATCATCAAGCGGCTATCCACCCATTACCGGGGCTGGCGGTATTTTCACGGCGGGCTGGCCATCAGCGCGATCATGCTGGCGCTTTGGCATGCTGTCGAGTTGGGACGCCATACCGATATCGCGCTGTCAGCGCTCTTCGTGACGCTGGCGCTGGCCGGGTTCGGCCTGCTGGCCAAGCTCTATTGGGGTGCCCGGTCCAAACCGCCCCGATCCACCCAGATGAAAGCCGCATCATGACCAAATCGTCAGAGACGGCCACCTCGACACGCTGAAGTTTCAGCGACGCCACGACATACAGAAAGGACTATATCATGACGCGCAACAAGACCTTGATTGTTGTCACCGGAGCAATTGCGATTCTGGCAAACCTGGCCAATGCGCAGGATTATACCCCTGCCGAAGGCTTCTATGACCTCTCTGACATGCCCGAAACCGGCATGTATCCGCAGGGCGGGCCGAGGCCGGGCCAAGGCGGGAATTCCGGCCGGCCGCCAGCCCGCCAAGTGACGCCGGAAGACGTGGTGGTCGGCCCCGCCACCTTCAGCGTGACTTACCCGATCTTTGACGATTTCGCCTCGTTGCCGGATGACGTTGTCTATGTCCGCCAACCGATCCAGAGCTTCGAGCGCCCCGAAGGCGGCACGCATTACTATGAGGTCGTTCTCGTCGAGAGCATGAACATCAGCTGGGTGCAGGCCGCAATCCTGGCGACAAGCGAAGGCGGCTATCTTGCCTCGCTGACGTCGCCAGAAGAAAACGCCTTTGTTTTCAGCCTGGTCAATGACGACGCGTATTTCTGGCAATTCCCCGACGATTACACGCCCGACAGCCACTATCGCATCAAGATCGGCCCGTTCCTGGGGGGTGTGCGTGTCTCCGACACCGAGGATTCCCTTGCCGGTTGGCAATGGCTCTCTGGCGAGGCGTGGGACTATACCAACTGGGCCCAGAACCTTGACGACGGCGTCACCGACCGCGATCCGCGCGACAACACGCAACCCAATGGTGCGGGGCGCCAGAACATCATGGGCTTTGGCGAGTTGAACGTGCCCGTGCCCACTTGGGGCGACTATTGGGACACCGTCGCCCAATATGGCGAACGCGGCATGCCGAGCGGGTACAACAGGGGCTTCGTCATCGAATACGATGAAATGCCGGACTGATCCAACATCCGCTGCCTTGCGCCATCGGGTGCGGGGCAGCCCTCTTTCTCTCTCACGGTTTCCGCAAGACACCCGAAATCCCTTCACATTTCAGCACACGTCCGAACCGCCCAGATCCTGGTCCGTACAAAGAGGCATCGCATCATGACCACACCGTCAGATACATCCGGCCCGACCCGCCGCGCGTTCATGGCCTTGAGCGGCGCAACCGCCGGGCTGGCAGCGTTGGGAATGCAGGCCTGGGCGCAGAATGCGGTCGAGATAGACCCGGACGCCATCGCCAACACCGATCACAGCACAGATGTGCTGGTGATCGGTGGCGGCATGGCCGGGTTGTTCGCAGCCGTGAAGGCCCATGACGCGGGGGCCGCCACGATGATCGTGTCGAAGGGACGGCTGGGCTCGTCGGGCCTGACGCCGTTTGGCAAGGGGTTCTTCGTGTTCGATCCCGCGACGGAATCCAGCACCATCGACGATTTCGTCGATACGGTTTCGCGCTCGGCCCTTGGCACCAACAACCCGGTCTATACCCGGCAACTGGCCGAGCACTCACGCGACCGTGCGGCCGAATTGCGCGACTGGGGGTTCTTTGACCAGACGCTTGCCAACCGGCCCTTCATGCAGCCGATCGAGGCGCGCGGCATTCCGCTGCTGGAGCGGGTGACGATCACCCACCTGATCAAGGAAAACGGGCGCATCGCCGGTGCCGCCGGGTTTCGGATCGACGCCGCGGAAACCGTGATCATCCGCGCGAAATCCGTGATCCTGTGCACCGGCGCGGGCGGTTTCAAGCCCAACGGCTTCCCGCTGGGAGACCTGACACATGACGGCACCGTTATGGCCTACCGGATCGGGGCAAAGGTCACGGGCAAAGAGTGGAACGACGGCCACATGACCCGCGCCGACCATCCGGCGGCCACCTTCGACGGTTGGGGCGACATGTTCGAGCGCGTGCCCTCGACCAACGGGGTCGAGGTGCATCACGATCTGGGTGTGGACCTGAATTACCGCGCCTATGTGCTGGGTAACCCGGTCGCGGGTGGGCCGGGGTCTCTGCCGGGGGGCGACGGGGCCGAGGTTGCCGGTGGCCCCTTCGTGCCCGCCGAGTTCCAGCGCAACTTTGACGGCCCGCCCCCTGGTCAAGACGGTCCCCTGCCGGGGCAAGGCGGCGCCCCCGGTGGCCCGCCGCCGGGCTTTTCGCCCGGTGCCAATGTCGGTGGCGCGTCTGCGGGCATGGCGATCCACAAATCCGAAGGGCTGGTGCCGTTCGATGATCGCTGTGCGTCGAATATCCCCGGCCTCTATGCCGCGGGCGATGCGCTCGGCAGCCATATGGCCGGGGGTATCTATACGCAGATCGGTTCGTCTCTGGCCGGTTCCGCCGTGCAAGGCGCCATCGCGGGCGAGGCAGCGGCCGAGTTTGCGGTGGCGACCCCGGCGCCGGCGATCACCGACGCGCGGCTGGTCGAAATCACCGGCGAGATCCTCGCCCCCCTGCGGCGCGAGGCGGGCTATGGCCCGGCCTGGGTCACGCAGACGTTGCAGGGCGTGATAATCCCGAACTTCGTGCTCTACATCAAGAAGGGGTCGATGATGCAGGCCGCGCTGGCCTATGTCGAGGAACTGCGCGACCACCACGCCCCCATGCTGCGCGCGGCCAACATGCACGAACTGCGCTTGGCCTGGGAAACGCGCAACATGATCCTGAGCGCCGAAATGAAGTTGCGCGCCTCGATGTTTCGCACAGAAAGCCGGTGCAGCCATTACCGGCTCGATTACCCGGAGATCGACGATGTGAACTGGCGGGCCTGGATCAATCTTCACCAAGGCGCGGACGGCACGATGCAACTATCCAAACAGCCCTTTGGCACCTGGCCTGACCCCTCATAGCGAAAGGATACCACACCTTGCAAAAACGTCTCATCCCGACCCTGCTTCTGGCCGCTGCGCCCGCCCTTGCGGACGCGCCATTCCCGATCCCCGACTCGATGCAGAGCGCCTGCTACGATGCCACGCGGGAAATCGTCTGCCCCGCACCGGGACAGCCCTTCTACGGGCAGGACGCGCAACACCTGGGCGCACAGCAAAGCTATACCGACAACGGCGACGGCACGATCACCGATAACGTGACCGGCCTGATGTGGGTGCAATCGCCCGACCTGAATGGCGACGGCGCCATCGACGTCAACGACAAGCTGACCCTGGAAGAGGCACTGGCCGGGGCAGAGACATTCGCCCTTGGCGGCCATGACGACTGGCGGTTGCCAACCATCACCGAGATGTATTCGCTGATGAACTTCAACGGTATCGACCCCAGCGGATACCAAAGTGACGACCCGTCGGGCCTGACGCCCTTTATCGATACCGACGTGTTCGACTTTGGCTATGGCGATACCAGCGCCGGCGAACGCCTGATCGACGGGCAGTTGGCATCGAGCACCCGCTATGTGTCCAGCACGATGCACGGGCGGGATGAAACGCTCTTTGGCGTGAACTTCGCCGATGGGCGGATCAAAGGGTATGGGCTGCGGTTGCGCGGGCAAGACAAGACGTTCTATGTCATGTATGTGCGTGGCGCCGAGGGCTATGGCGTGCCGGATCTGACCGACAATGGCGACGGCACCGTCACTGACGCGGCCAGTGGGTTGATGTGGGCGCAGGCCGACAATGGCGCGGCGGTCAGTTGGCAGAACGCGCTGGCCTGGGCCGAAGAGATGAACGCCGCAAACTACCTTGGCCATGACGACTGGCGCGTTCCGAACGTCATCGAGTTACAGGGCCTTGTCGATTACAGCCGGTCGCCGGACACCACCGGGTCAGCGGCCATCGACCCGATCTTCGCAATCAGCCAGATCGTCAACGAGGCAGGCCAGCCTGATTATCCGTTCCACTGGAGTTCGACGACCCACGTCAACTTCACCAACCGGCCCGGCACCTATGCCGCCTATGTCAGCTTCGGGCGTGCCATGGGATATATGAACGGATGGACGGATGTGCACGGCGCGGGCGCGCAACGGTCCGATCCGAAAACCGGGGATGCGGCGGATTTCCCACAGGGCCACGGACCCCAAGGCGATGCAATCCGCGTTTTGAACCATGTCCGCCTCGTGCGGGACATCGACTA
>JAGRMK010000323.1 GCA_020441345.1 Paracoccaceae bacterium | reverse complement strand
CAACTGCGACTTTCCGATCTGGGGCGAGGGTGCCAAGGGGTTCTTTCCCGAGGTCTCGCTGAACCTCTTCGTGACCGGGGCCGTTACCGCCTTGTTGCCGGCGATGGTCGGGCTGCACAAGGCGCGCGAGATGCTGTTCTTTGGCGACCGATACGACGCGAAGGAACTGCATCGGCTTGGCGTCGCCTGGGATGTGGTGCCCGACGAGGCGCTGCTGGACCACGCCCGCGCCACCGCCGGGCGGCTGGCGGCGCTGCCGGTGCTGTCGGTACGGGCGATGAAACGGGTGCTGAACGCCACCGCCGCCACCGACCTCAACCGTGCGTTGGCACTGGAAACCGAGGCGACGGTAGCCGGCTTCATGGACCCCGAGACAACGCGCCGCCTCACGGATTTCCACCGGTCATGATCGGCGCGGTTCAGTAGAGCCCGAAATACTCGGCTTGCTCCCAGTCTGAAATCGCCAGATGGTAGCGGTCCCATTCCGACCGCCGGATGCGAGCGAGGTAATCGACGAAGGCATCGCCCAGTTGCGCGCGATAGAACGCCGACGCCTCGAACGCCTGGATCGCGCTGAGCAGGCTTTCGGGTAGCCGTGTCGCGGCGCTGTCATACGGGGTTTCCACGGGTTCGGGCGCGCGAAGGCCGCGTGTCAGCCCGTCCAGTCCCGACAGGATCTGGCTGGCGAAGAAATAATAGGGGTTGGCGGTGGTTTCGGCGACGCGGTTCTCAACCCGCGAGGCCGGATCGCCCGGTGCCATCAGTGCGCGGATCATCGCCCCCCGGTTGTCGCGCCCCCACTGGATGCGGTCGGGGGCCAGTTGGTGCGGGCGATAGCGTTTGTAACCGTTTACCGTGGGTGTTGTCAGCAGGCAGCTTTCGGTGGCGTGATCCAGCAACCCGGCGATCCAGCCGCTCGCCGTCTCGCCGAGGTCCGCGCCCGGCGGCGGTATCATCAGATTGGTGCCGGTGCCGGTATCGACCAGCGACTGATGCAGATGCCAGCCGCTCGCCGCCGCGTTTTCCAGATTGGGCCGGCACATGAAGGTGGCGTGCAACCCCTTGCGAGCACAGACTTCCTTGACCATCGCGCGGAACATCATCATCGCGTCGGCATGGGTCATCGGATCGGCGGGATCGAAGGTGAATTCAAGCTGGCTGGGGCCCATCTCGACCTCCATCGAGCGGATCGGCAGACCCAACGCCTGACAGTGGCGGCGCAGGTCGTTCATCACCCCTTCAAGCGCGTCATAGCGCGTCTCGGTCAGGAACTGATAGCCCTGGGCAAGGTTGCGAGTCAGGACGGGGTGGCCGGGCATGGTGGCGGCGGCATGGTCGAGCCTTGGGTCCAGCGTCTCGAACACCTGGAACTCCACCTCGAGCCCGACGACCAGCGCCTTGCCGGTTTCGGCCAGACGGTCGATGGCGGTTTGCAGCACGCTGCGCGGGGCAAAGGGGATCGGCGCGCCAGACTTGAAGCGCGGCGTGCAGAAGATCCAGGCAGACCCATCGGTCCAGGGCAGGGCGCGGAAACTCGCGGGGTCGGGCACCAGCAGCAGGTCGCCGGCGCCCGCCATGCCGCCGGCGACGCCGGGATCGGCTGACCAGACCGGGAACACCGTCTTGTGCGCCGTGTCCTTGAGCATCAGGGTCGAGGGCACCGCCAGCCCCGACCGGAACACCGAGGCCAGCGCCCCCGCCACCAGCGTCTTGCCGCGCAGGACGCCGTGCTGATCGGCGAAAAGGACGCGGACGGTTTCGATCTCGCTCTTGTCGAGCCAGGCCAGCAGGTCGGCCGCTGCGGCGACCGCCGCCACGTCCAAAAGCCCGCGCCGCGCCAGATCGCCCTGCGCGATCATCGATGAAAAGTTGCTCATGCGCCCTGGTCCCGCCTGTTCGGGTGCGCCGTGCCCGGCAGGCGCACGCCCCGTCGCATCACCCCCAGGGGGGACGAAATCAAACCCCGTTTCAGACCGTCGCATCCCAGGGACAGGCGGCGCGCCGGCGCGCGTCAGCACTCTGGCTGGCGGATTGCCAGTCGGTCGTGTCGGTCACCGCGTCATTCGACAGAGGCCCCTGGATCGCGGCCACATTCGTTGCCCCGAGCATCGGCAGCGCGGCCTCGTCACCGTCTTGCAGCGCCTTGATCGCTGCGCGCAGCATCCGGCGATAGCGGATGATGCCGATGTCTGTCTTGCCCAGGTGTTCGTCGGTGCGGTCCTGGATGCGGCCCAGCGACTCCACCGCCCATTGGTCGTGCACGTTGATGTCCATCCCCATGCCGGTATAGGTCTGCGTGCCCTGCTCTTTGGGGTCGTAGCCATAGTTGTTGGCGCGGTTCTTTCTGGGCGCGTAGTCCGGCAGGGTATGTTCCTGCAACCGCTGCGCGCGCATCAAGTCCTTGTCGACGGGTTTGTCGAAGCTGGTGAACATCGCATACCAGTAGCAGTTTTCGTCGTCGATCGGCACATGCCATTGGGTGATGATCATCTCGCGCGACATCGGGATGCTGATCGCCACGGGAAAGATCTGATTGGTGACGCGCACATGGGTCAGCCCGCCGTCCATATGGCGCAGCGCCGTCAGCTTGAGGCCATAGGCGGTATCCTCGACGCTGATTTCGGGGCGCGGGTAGTCGCGCAACACCTGCGTGATGGGGATATTGGTATCCGCCGCGCGGTCGCGGAACTGCTTGCCGTATTGCTCGTCGGGGTTTTCGTCTTGCAAGAACCGGTGCAGGAACGAGGCATGGGCCGGGTCGATCCCGACCTCCAGCGCCTGAAGCCAGTTGCATTCCCACAGCCCCTTGAAGGCGAAGACATGGCTTTCGGGGGCGCGGAAACAGTCAAAATTCGGGAAGGCGGGTGGCTCTCCGGGGCCCATATAGGCCCAGACGATGCCGTTGCGTTCCGCGACCGGATAGGCGCGTGCCTTGATCTGTTCGTGCATCCGCGATCCCTCGGGCTCGCCGGGTTGTTCGACGCACTGGCCGTCGCGGTTGAAATGCCAGCCGTGGAACGGGCAGCGCAACCCGTTGTCTTCAAGCCGACCATAGCATAGATCGGCGCCACGATGCGGGCAGTGGCGCTGGATCAGGCCCAGTTGCCCCTCGTCATCGCGAAACAGCACGAGTTTCTCACCCAGCAGCGTGACCGGCACCACCGGGCGTTCGCCGGCCAGTTCATCGCTCAGCGCGGCGGGTTGCCAGTAGCGGCGCAGCACAGCGCCCGCAGGCGTGCCCGGCCCGATGCGCGTGATCAGATCATTGAGTTCATGGCTGATCATGCTGGTGCCTCCGGTCGCGTTGTCGAAAGAAAATCAGGGTTGCGCCCGGATCGTGGCACAACACCGGGCGAATGAAAAGCGGGCAGGGAGGCAACGCGGGCGCGTCCCGGTTTTGGGCGCACCCGCGTCGCGGCTCAGCCCGCCTTGGCGGTAAAGCTGTCGATGGTGCGCAGCGCCCCGTCCAGCGCCGTGCCCTCTTCGTCCTGCAGGGCGGCGGTGACCAGGCGGCGGGTCCAGTCGGCGGCGTCGTCGCGCCCCGCGACCCGCGCCGCGCCGTCCATCACCCGGTCGAACTTGCCAAGGCCCCGCGCGTGGGTGTCGGAATAGCCCTTGATCAGGCGGCGCGCCTTCAGCACCTCGACCCCCAGGGCGTAATCCGTCGCCGCATGGCGCAGCGCGATGTCCAGCCATCTGTCCAGATGCGCGGCCTCGTCGGCATGGCGCAGACTGCGCAGCCGCCACCCCTTCATCGAGGCGAGCAGATGCAGTTGCAGGAACGGCAACAGCCGGTCGGTGCGTAGCCGCCGCCCCTTGTTTACCCGCCGGTCGATCCAACCCAGCAGGCGCGGGCGGGCGTTGATCCAGCGGCCGAGCCGGGCGGGAAGCAGGCTGACCACCTCTTCCGCGCGCGGATGGGTGAATTCGGTCAGGTGCATGACCCCCGAGGCACCCATTTCGGCGCGGATCCGGGCCAGACGTTCGGGCCTTGTCTTGGCGTCGGCAACGCGGATGATGTCGTCATAGGCCATCGCGTTGGCGATGTATTTCGCGCCCTGACGCGACAGTTCCCAGCCCTGCGCTGCGCTGTCGGCGGCCTGCACCCGCTCCAGCCGGTCCAGGTAGACCGCGCCATAGGCGGTGTCCTGGAAATCGACGACCTTGCGCAGACCGGCGCGGGCCATCTGTTGCACCGGCGCGGGCAGGGCCGTGAGCCGGGTCTGCAACGCCTGCCAGTCGGCCAGCAACCGGGCCGGGCCGCGCGGCGCGGGGTCCGCGGGCGGGCGCTGGTCGCCAGGCCGCGCGGGCTCGACCCCGGCTTGTGCCACGTCGAACCCGGCGGCGAAGGCCCGCAACGAGGCCTCGACCCCCTTGCCGCCCGCGCGGATCGCATCCTCGAAGGCCGAGCGCGGAAACGGCAGCGCGCCGGACCCGGCCAGAGCGCCGAACAGGCTGGCCGAAATGACCGAGCCCGCGCGCACCGCGACCCCTTCGAAATCGGCCAGGACGAGCTGGCGCGCGGCGACTTCGGCGGCGGCGCGCACCTCGTCGGCGTCGGCGATCCCGTCGCCCGGCGCCATCTTTTCGCTGACCGCCAGCGATCGGTGGGTCGAACCGATCAGCGTCGTGCAATCGGGCGTCACGAAGCCACGCAGAATCGAGCGGCCGACCTCCATCATCTCGGCGGCGATCAGGATGTCCACGTCCCCCGCCGAGGGGGCCAACGAAAAGACCGGTGCCTGCGCGCCCCTGGGGGCCATTTCCACATAGTAAATCGTGGCCCCGGTGCGCTGCGCCACGCCCGCGACGCTGGTCGCCTGCACGGCATAGCCCTGGGCGCGGGCGACCGATTCGATCCAACCGGTCAGAACGCCCCCGCCCTGACCGCCGACCGCCATCGCCGCCAGTTTGATGATGCCATCCTGACGGCTTTCCGGAGTGAAGTGTGAAACCGCCAGCGTCATGCCGAAACCTCTTCAAAAGACAGCCGTCTTGCCGCGCGACGCCGGGACAGCCAGCCGATCAGCCGTTGACGCCAGCCATCCACGCGCGCCTCGAACCCCGAGGGGTTGTGAACCACGCGCGCCTCGTAGAACGATGGGCAGAGCACCGCCGCTTCGGCAACCTCGCCGCAGTTGCCGCAGCCGACACAGGTCTGATCGATCGCGGCGACCGGATCGTCGCGCAACGGATCGTCCAGCCGCTTGAGGCTGAGAGACGGGCATCCCGACAGCCGGATACAGGCGTGGTCGCCGGTGCAGACGCTTTCGTCCACGCCAAACCGCGGCGCCTCGACGCGGCGCCCCTCGCGGATCGCCTTGGCGCGCTGCGGCTTTTCGCGGCGCTGCTTGTTCAGCATGCATTCCGACGATGCAACGATGACCCGCGGGCCGGGCGCGTCGGTGGTCAGCGCCTCGCGCAGCACGTCGCGCATATGCGCCACGTCATAGGTGCGATCCACCTGCCGCACCCAGTCGATGCCGATGCCCTTGAGCGCCTTGGAAATCGGATTGTTGGTGGCTTTCGTCGGGTTTTTCGCGCGGGACGACAGAATGTCCTGACCGCCGGTCGCCGCCGAATAGAAGTTGTCGACCACCACCGCGACGCCGTCGGACTTGTTGAACATCATGTTGCCGAACGAACTGCTCAGCCCGTTGTGCCAGAACCCGCCGTCACCGATCACCGAGATCGGGCGCTTTTCCCCGCCGCCATCAAAGGCGGCATTGGAGGCCGGGCCAAGCCCGTAGCCCATCGTCGCACCGCCGATGTTGAAAGGCGGCAGGCTGGCGAACAGGTGACAGCCAATATCGGCGCTGATCTGGTGTTCGCCCAGTTCTTTTTGCACCAGCTTCATCGCCGCGAAGATCGGGCGTTCCGGGCAGCCGGTGCAGAATCCGGGTGGGCGCACGGGCACGGTTTTCGACAGATCGGGGATCTGAGGCGCGGGTTCGTTCGGGGCCAGGATCTGCGCGGGCAGCATCTCGGGCGCGGTCTGGCGCAAGAAGGCGTCGATGGCGTCGAACATCACCTTGCCGGTGTATTCCCCGGCCATCGGAAAGATGTCCTTGCCGTGCAGCTTGACCGACATCCCACCCCGCAGGATGTGGGTGCTCAGGTGCTGTTCGATGAACTCTGGCTGGCCTTCTTCGACGATCAGCACAGCCCCCTTGCCGGCGCAGAATTCGGTGAATTCTTCGGGGACGATGGGATAGGTGACGTTCAGAACATAAAGCGGCACCTGGCTGTTGCCATGCAGATCGGCCAGACCCAGGCGTTGCAGCGCGCGGATCACGCCGTTGTACATCCCGCCCTGGCAGACGATTCCGACCGGGGCCTCTTTGGGGCCGAACACCTCGTTCAACCGGTGTTCCCGGATATAGGCCTGGGCCGCGGGCCAGCGGTTGTCGATCTTGTCGTGTTCCTGCGCGTAGGACATCGGCGGCAGGACGATGCGCGCGACATTGCGTTGCGGGTTCGACAGCGCGTCGCGCACGGTCAGCGGCGGGCGCTTGTTGGTGCGGGTTTCGAACTGGCCGGTGACATGGCAGGCACGGATCCGCACCATCAGCATCACCGGCGTGTTCGACGCCTCGGACAATTCGAACCCGTCGCCCACCGCCTTGACGATCGACGGCAGGTTCGGACGCGGGTCCAGCAGCCAGAACTGCGATTTCATCGCGAAGGCGTGGCTGCGCTCCTGCATGATGCTGGAGCCCTCGCCATAATCCTCGCCGACGATGATCAGCGCGCCGCCGGTCACGCCGGACGACGACAGGTTCGCCAGCGCATCCGAGGCCACGTTGACCCCCACCGGCCCCTTGAACGTCACCGCGCCCCGGATCGGGTAATGCACCGAGGCCGCCAGCATCGCCGCCGCCGCCGCTTCCGAGGCGTTCGCCTCGAAGCGCACGCCAAGTTCGGACATCAGATCTTCGGCATCGGCGAGAACGTCCATCAGGTGACTGATCGGCGCCCCCTGGTAGCCGCCGACATAGCCGACCCCGTTTTCAAGCAGCGCCTTGGTGATCGCCAGGATCCCCTCGCCGGTAAAGGTCTGGCCGTCGCCCAGTCGCAAATGCTCGACTTCGGCCTTGAAGGATCGTTCTGCCATGGAAACCTCAGAATTCGTGCTTGCGGATGTTGCGCAGGATCTTTTGCAGCGTGCCGACAAAGGCGCGCCGTTCGTCGTCGGGAATGCCCCGGAACAGCCCGTCCTGCGCCGTGGCCATATGCGGCCAGAGTCGTTCGAACACGGCGCGGCCGGCGGGGGTGATATGGACCCGCGTTGCCCGGCTGTCGGTTGCGTCGGGTTCGCGGCGGACCAGCCCCTCGGCGTCGAGCTGCTCCAGCGCGCGGCTCAGTGTCGATTGTTCGACGATGGTATAGACCGCCAGTTCGCGGATCAGCGGCGCCGGCACCACCGACAGAACAGAAAGCGCGCGCATCTTGGGCGTAGTCAGTCCCAGCCGCGCCATTTCCGCCCGAAGCGCCGCGTTGTAACGCCCCATGATGCGGTTCATCAGATAGGGCGCGAAGCCTTCCAGCCCGGTTTCGCCCAGCCTGGGGCGCGTCTGGTCCTGATCTTTCATGCGCCCAGCCTTTTCGCCGCGTTGAACCCCGATCCGCCGCCCAGACCGGGCCCCGGATGGGTCGAGGCACCGATATGGATCAGGCCCTTGACCGGCCCGATCCCGTTGGTGGAATGCGCGAACGGCCGCCAGATGAAAAACTGGTCGATGCCGCAATGCCCGCCATAGGGATCGCCGCCCACCAGGTTCACGTTCAGCGCTTCCAGATCGGCCGGGGAATAGGCGCGGCGCGCCAGCTTGATCTGGTCGAAATCCTTGATGTGCCGGGCCAGGATCGCCTCGATCCGGTCGGCGAAAGCCTCGCGCGTCGGCTCGTCCCAGCAGCGGCCCGCGATCGAGCCCGCCGCGTCGCCCTTGATTGCGCGCGGCGCGTCGGGGATTTGCAACCACAAGACCGCCTTGCCATCGGGGCAGCGTGTGGGGTCCAGCCTTGACGGCTGGCCAACGCAGATTGTCGGTGTTTCGGGGAACATCCCGCGTTCGGCCTCGTTGGCCGATTTCGACACCGCGTCGATGCCGTCGCTCAGGTGGATCAGCGCCACCTCGTCCAATCCCGGCGTCTGCCATTCGGGTGCCCGGTCCAGCGCGTAATGCAGCTGGAAATTGCCGCGCCCGTGGCGGTAGTGGCGCAGGGCGTCGCGATCCTGGGGCAGGTCCACGCCGTCGAGCAGGCGGCCATACAATTGACCCGGCGCGACCGAGGCCAGGACCGACGCGCAGGCGATCGTCTCGCCGCCCGCCAGCCGCACGCCGGTGACGCGCCCGTTGGCGGTGGTGATCCGCTCGACATCCGCGCCGGTGCGCAGCGTGCCGCCTTTTTCCTCGATCAGGGCCCTGAACGCGGCGAC
>JAGRMK010000322.1:534-2579 GCA_020441345.1 Paracoccaceae bacterium | reverse complement strand
CCGCCGATCTGGAACCGGCTGCCGCCCAGCAGGGAAATGAAGAACCCGCCGACAATCGCGGTATAGAGCCCCATCGCCGGGGTGCCGCCCGCCGCGATGGCGATGGCCATCGACAGTGGCAGGGCGACAATCGCAACGGTCAGCCCGGCGATTGCATCGCGGCGCAGATGGCCAAGCCCGTATCCTTGTCGAATGGTATCGACCAGCGCGGGGCGCATGCGGTTGCTATCGGGCATGACGGAACCTTGAATGGCGCGAATGGCCGCACCTTAGCGCGGCGATCCTTCGGCCTGCAACGGGGTTCCCGTCGCGATCAGGCTACCGGAATGAAGCTGTCGGACTCGGGGTCGTAGACGTCCAGCCCGCCCTCGCCAATATCGTGCCACAGCCCGTGCAGAGTCAGGCGCTCGTTCTCGACGGCGTCACGCACGAAGGGGAAGGTCATCAGGTTGTCCAGGGAAATACGCACCGCTTGCAGTTCCATCGCCTTGATGCGGGCCTCAGGGTCGGCGATCTCGGCGGTGCGGTCATAACCGGGGCGCAGGATTTCCATCCAGCGGCCAACAAAGCTGGACTTCGCGGAAAGGTCGGGTGCATTGCCGGCACACATGTCATGACAGCCACGCACGCCGCCGCAGTTCGAGTGCCCGACGACGATCAGATGCGCCACGTTCAGAGAGGTCACGGCGTATTCGACGGCCGCCGAGGTGCCGTGGTGATCACCGTCAGGGGTAAACGGCGGCACCAGATTTGCAATATTCCGGTGGATGAAAAACTCGCCCTGATCGGCACCAAAGATGGCGGTGACATGCACGCGCGAGTCGCAGCACGCGATCAGCATCGATCGCGGATGCTGGCCTTCGTTGGCCAAGTGTCTGAACCAGCTCTTGTTTTCGGTGTAAGACGTGGCGTGCCAGCCGCGAAAGCGGTTCACCAGATATCCGGGAAGTTTACGGGCAGAATTCATTGGCGATTCCCCTTAATCCGAGCCGGTCATAGTGCTATTCTCAATTTGCAAGAAAATCGAGCGATAACCCGCACCCGGGGCAACTCTTTGTTAGCCCGGATCAAACATCCTGACGACGGGTGCAAGGGATTTTGACATTGGGGCAGAAGAGGTGAGGGTGTGACACTCGTCTATGAATTTCGTCCAAGCGAACGGATCATTCTTGATTCCGCGCGGCTTGAAGAACTGTTTCGCCGTCTGGGTGATCGCGGGGCAGAGGCCTATGTGATGGAGGCCGTCGAAGCGATCTCGGACCTGTTGGCCGAGGTCGATGGCTTCGTGCGCAAGGACGCGCTGGCGGAAATCGCCCCGCGCGCCCAGCAGGTCAGCCGGATCAGCGCCGAGATCGGCCTGACCTCGTTGGCGCGGGTGGCGCGCGACATGGGGATCGCGGCGACGCGCGACGATGTCGTCGCTTATCGCGCGGTCTGGGAACGGCTGGTGCGGATCGGGGACCGGTCGCTGTCGCAGGTCTGGGAATTGCCCGGCTTGTCGATCTGATCGCGCTCCTTGGCGCGCGGGGGCCGGGAAACGGACCTTTCGCATCGCGGGAACGAAAAGCGCGGGATGCCCCCTTTCTTTCGAGGGGGCATGCGCTTTAGGTTGGGGTGTCTTGAACGAGAGATCCCATGCCCCAGAGCCATACCGCCTTTGCCGCGCCCGACAGCGCCTCGATTCCGTTGCATTGCGTGAGCCGCGATGCGCTGCCCGAATGGCTGGAAAGCCAGCCGGCGCGGGTACGAGGCTGGATCGAGGCCATGGGCTTTTCCGGTGCGGCTGGCCGTGTGGTTTGTGTTCCCGACGCGGCCGGCGCGGTGAGCATGGCGATATTTGGCACCGGCGACGCCAAGACCCGCGCGCGCGGGCGTATGGGGCTGGGTGCGGCACGGGCGTTGTTGCCGGTCGGCACCTATCATCTGGCGGGCGGGATCGACGACGCGGATCTGTCCGAACATCTGTTGGGCTGGTTGCTGGCGGGGTATCGATTCGACCGGTTCCGCCCGCGTGGCCAGTCCGAGGATCAACCCGCGCTCAAGGC
>JAGRMK010000322.1:0-482 GCA_020441345.1 Paracoccaceae bacterium | reverse complement strand
CTGACGCGCGACCTGATCAATACCCCGGCCTCGCAAATGGGCCCAGAAGAGCTGGAAACGACCGTTCTGGCCTTGGCCGAGGAATTTGAAGCGCAGGTATCGGTGACCTATGGCGACGACCTGCTGCACGAGAATTTTCCGATGATCCACGCGGTCGGCCGGGCCTCGGAGCGCATTCCACGGTTGCTGGATCTGCGCTGGGGGCAAGAGGGGCCGCGCGTGACGCTGGTCGGCAAGGGCGTGTGTTTCGATACCGGCGGGCTGAACATCAAGCCCGGCGCGTCGATGGGTCTGATGAAAAAGGACATGGGCGGCGCCGCGACCGTGCTGGGGCTGGCGATGATGATCATGGCGCTGGGCTGGAAAGTGCGGCTGCGGGTGCTGATCCCGGCTGTCGAAAACGCCATCGCAGGCGATGCGATGCGCCCCGGCGATGTGCTGACGGCGCGTAACGGCCTGACGGTCGAGGTCAACAACACCGA
>JAGRMK010000321.1 GCA_020441345.1 Paracoccaceae bacterium | reverse complement strand
TCGCTCTACAAGGTGATCTTCGTCACCATCGAATTGCGCCACGCGGCCTGGCTTTGGGTGTTCAACGATCTTTCGGCGCCCGATCCGACATCGCTTTACAACCTGTTTGGCGCGCTCCCCTGGGATGCGCCGGTTCCCGGCAGCCTGATGGCGACGGCGTTCCTGGGCATCTTGCCGCTGCTGTTCGGCACGTCGATGTGGTTCCAGATGCGCCTCAACCCGGCCCCCGCCGACCCGATGCAGGCGACGATCTTCAACTGGATGCCCTGGGTCTTCATGTTCGTGATGGGCGGGTTTGCCTCGGGCTTGCTGATTTACTGGATCGGCAACAACATCATCACCTTCACGCAGCAATATCTGATCATGTCGACGCATGGCTCGCGCCCCGACGTGTTCGGCAATATCCGCGCGTCGGTCAAACGCCCCGGCAAGAAAAAAGCTAAATGACGCCGGTGCGTCTGGCGCGTCTTGTCCGGCATCCGATCAAGTCGGTCGGGTATCAGGAAATCGAAAGGGCGGCCCTGACCCAGGGCCGCCCCCTTCCATTTGACCGCCTGTGGGCCGTGGCAACCGAGGCGGCGGGTTTCGACGCCGATCGGATCGACTGGCAGCCCAAGATGCGTTTCGTGCGGGGTGCCGCCGAAGGGACGCTGCAGGCCGTCCGCGCCGATTTCGACGCAGCCAGCGGTGCGATTACCCTTTCGCACCCGATTTGCGACGATTTCCACGGCCGACTTCCCGACGATGGCGATGCTTTGGTCGCCTGGCTGCGCCCCCTCTGGCCAGCTAACCGCCCGCACCCTGCCCGCCTGGTTAGTCGCGCCGATGGCGGGGCGCTCACCGATGTGCCCGAACCATTCCTCGCCATCCTCAGCACGACGTCGCACCGGATCCTGGGTAAACGGATGGGCCTGGATCTGTCGATTCATCGCTGGCGTGGCAATCTGTGGCTGGATGGGCTCGCCCCCTGGGAAGAATTCAACCTGATCGGCAAGGAGGTGCAGATCGGCACGGCTCGGCTCCGTGTCGAAGAGCGCATCACCCGCTGCGCCGCAACCACCTTTGACCCGCTGACCGGCCGTGCCGGGGGCGATACTCTGGCGGCACTCGAACACGGTTGGGGTCATCGGGATTTTGGCGTATACGCCCGTGTCACCGTGCCCGGAGACATCTCTGTTGATGACGAGGTAACCATCCTGCCATGACCGCTCCGCTGCCTTTTCCGCTGACCGCAACCCCGACGCCCGAAGACCTGGAGGCCGGGCGCAAGCTCTTTGCCGGCGAAGTCGACTTCGTCAAGGGTGTGGTGGCAATGTCTGGCCTGCCCCCCGCCGACCGGCTGGAGGTCTGTTTTGCCGGGCGCTCGAATGTCGGTAAATCAAGCTTGATCAATGCCTTGACTGGCCGAAAGGCGCTTGCGCGGACCTCAAACACACCCGGCCGCACGCAAGAGATCAACTATTTCGATGTCGGCGGCCAGTTCTTCCTGGTCGATCTTCCCGGCTATGGATTTGCCGAGGCGCCGGTGCATGTGGTCAAGCAATGGCAAGCCTTGCTCAAGGCCTATCTGTCGGGGCGGGCGACGCTGCGACGGGCCTTTGTGCTGATCGACATGCGCCACGGGGTGAAAAAGGTCGATGATGAGATCATGCAGCTGTTGAACAAGGCGGCTGTCACCTTTCAGGTCGTGCTGACAAAGGCCGACAAGATCGGCACCGCGGAACGCGAACGCACGCTGGCCCAGGTCCGTGCCGCATTGCAACAGCATCCGGCGGCCTATCCGGAGATCCTTGTCACCTCGTCCGAAAAAGGCGACGGTATCGAGACTCTTCGCGCCCTCATCGCCACCATGCAGTAATCGACCATGAGACAGCAGACCATGAACCGTGACTGGACCGCCATCGCCAGGACCTTGTCCGAGGCCCTTCCCTATTTGCAGCGCTTCTCCGGCGCCGTCGTGGTCGTCAAGTTCGGCGGCAACGCGATGGGCGACGAAGAGGCCATGGCCGAGTTCGCCCGCGATATCGTGCTGATGCGACAGGTGGGGCTGAACCCGATCGTGGTGCATGGCGGCGGACCGATGATCAACGATCTTCTGGCGCGTCTGGGCATCAAGTCGGAATTCGTCCGTGGCAAGCGGGTGACCGACAAGGCCACGGTCGAAGTTGTCGAAATGGTTCTGACAGGTCTGGTCAACAAGCGCATCGTGCAGGCGATCATGGACGAAGGCGGGCGCGCCGTCGGCCTGTCGGGCAAGGACGACGACATGATGGTCTGCGAAGCAGATGACCCTGAGCTGGGTTTCGTCGGGCGCCCTGTCGAGATGAACGTTCAGGTGCTGCGCGACCTTTACAACGCCGGGATCATCCCGGTTGTGGCGCCGGTCGCCACGGGGATGAAAGCCAACGAGACGTTCAACGTCAACGGCGACACCGCTGCGGGGGCGATCGCCGGCGCGTTGAAGGCCGATCGCCTGTTGCTGCTGACCGATGTGTCGGGCGTCAAGGACGAGACCGGCAATGTCGTCACCGAACTCACCCCCGATCAGGTGCGCGAGATGACGGCGGCAGGCACGATCGCCGGCGGCATGATCCCCAAGACCGAAACCGCGCTGGCTGCGCTGGAACAGGGGGTGCGGGCCGTGGTGATCCTCGACGGCCGGGTGCCGAATGCCTGCCTTCTGGAATTGTTCACCGAACACGGCGCGGGCAGCATGATCCGCTCGACCGCGCGACCGGTGAGCACGCGCGGGCATGGCGCCTGACCTGCTCGACGCGCTGCGGGCAGAGCATCTGGTCGCGCTTGGCGCCCTGCCCGCCGATCCCGGCTTCTGCCCGGCACCGCTACAGACCCTGGTCCTTATCGGGCCGGGCGGTGGAGAGGATTGGTGGCGGCGGGTGACTGCTTCTCGGGAATGGAGTGACGGCCGCACCGATCCCATCGACCGATGGTCAAAGCGAATTTTGAACGACCTGGCCACGCGGTTTCATGGCCGCGCCGTGTTTCCCTCGGACGGACCGCCCTATCCGCCCTTCTTTCATTGGGCGCTGCAGTCCGGCGCGTTCTGGCAAAGCCCGGTCGGGATGCTGGTTCATGCAGACGCAGGGCTCTGGGCATCGTTTCGCGGGGCTTTGGCGGTGCCCTTCGATCTGCTGCTACCCCGCGTCGAAAACCCCTGCCTGCACTGTCCAGAACAGCCCTGCCGAACCGCCTGCCCTGTCGCGGCCCTGTCACCCACTCGCTACGAAACCAGCGCCTGCCACGCCTATCTTGATACCGAAGCGGGAAAAGACTGTCTTTCCAACGGGTGTCTTGCGCGCCGCGCTTGCCCCGCCGCGCAAAGCCATGCAAGACTTGCGGATCAATCCGCCTATCATATGAGCCAGTTTCACCCATGACAAAGCGCCTGATCCTGACGCGGCATACCAAGTCCAGCTGGGATGACCCGACGACCCCCGACCATGACCGGCCGCTCAATGAGCGCGGCAGGGCCGCCGCCATCGACCTGGGCACCTGGCTTGCCTCGCGCGGGTATTTGCCCGACGAGGTGCTGTGCTCGGATGCCCTGCGCACCCGCCAGACTTGGGACGGCGCCGCCCCGGCCTTGCCCGGCTCGCCGGTTCTGACGTTGAAACCGGCGCTCTATCATGCCGGACCCGATGTCATGCTGGCGGTTCTGCGCCATGCCAAGGCAGATACCGTGATGATGATCGGCCATAATCCGGGGATCAGCGAGTTCGCGGAACGCATCGTCGCAAAAGCGCCTCTCAATCCCGAGTTCCGCCACTACCCGACCGGCGCGACATTGGTCGTCACGCTGGAAATCGACGACTGGAAAGATGCGGATTACGCGATGGCCGCGGTCCGCGACTTCATCGTTCCGCGCGAACTCGCCACCTGACAAGAGAGGCGCCTCGCCAACGCCTCCTGCCTGCGGGGCTTCGCACTTGCAGCAATTTGCGGTTGCGCCAACTCGGCCGCCGATGTACTCGATGCACGACGTCGTGCGTGGAGTCGATCCGCCAAACCCAGGCCTCATTCGCCCTGCACGTGCGACGGTAAAGCGGTGCTTCCGTTTTGCACCTGTCCATTGATGCCTGCCCTGTTTCCAATTGCATGTTGGACCGAGGGCTGGTATCGCTCAAAATTGAGCGGTCGCGCCGATTAGCCCGTATGTCTCGCGACTGGATGCGAAAATACCGATGCACCGGCCAAGGTGCCGACGCTGATGCAACACTGGAGACGGCATGACCGGCCGACGCGACAGACTGCGCGAAGACGCTCAATTCAGAGTGCTCAGACTGCTGCATGAGAACCCGGAGATGAGTCAGCGTGAGCTGGCGAAGGCTGTCGGGATCAGCGCCGGTGGCATGCATTACGTGCTCAATGCCCTGGTCGAAAAGGGCCTGCTCAAACTCGGAAATTTTACCGCGGCCAAGGACAAGAGACGCTATGCCTATATCCTGACGCCCAGCGGTCTTGCCGCCAAGGCAGAGCTTGCACAGACTTTTCTGTCGCGCAAGCTGGAAGAATACGAAGCGCTGAAAACCGAGATCCAAGCACTACAGAGTGACATGGGACATACAATCACGCAAGAATCCTGAGACGTGCATTCAAATAGCTAATACACCACCCTTCATTTCTACTTCATTACGAGTGTTTGCTTTATGGCCTATTCCCAATGCGATTGAATTTCAGGACACGGATCGGATGAAACTCGAACACGATCATCGCGTCTTGCTTGCCGCCAAGCATCTGCGCGTTTCTGCAGACGCAAATAGGAGGCAGTCGGATCGACTGCGCGACCGCATGGAACCTCACATTTTGCGGCGCATCGCGACGGGCCGGAACAGTAACGGTTGCCTGAACCAGGCTGGCGCGGGCTCTGGAAACCTGTCGAACTCTGTTGAGAGATACGCCAAATCGATCGCTCTGGAGGCTGTTCAAGTCAGATGCTCTGCGCTATCCGCTACGACCACACGAAGCGCTTAAAATTGTATTATTCGACTTATCGGGCATGAGTACCGGAAAGGGAAATTATGAATACCAAGACTGACAATATGATCGCCAAACAGTTGACGGAGAAGCTCGCCAAACGTGAGGCCGTGATCGGCATCCTGGGCATGGGTTATGTTGGTCAGCCTCTGGCTCTCCGCTACGCCGGGATCGGTTTCAAGGTCCTTGGCTTCGATATCGACGAGCGCAAAGTAGCGAAACTGAACAGCGGTCAGTCCGAGATCGAGCATATCAGCGATGCCGCCATCGCCGAAGCAAACGCGGCGGGCATGGAGTGCACCACGGATTTCAGCCGTGCGCGTGAGGCAGACGCGCTGATCCTGTGCGTGCCGACACCGCTGAACAAGTATCGCGAACCCGATTTGAGCTATGTCATCGCGACGACCGAGTCAGTGATACCCTATCTGAGAGCCGGACATGTCCTGTCGCTGGAAAGCACGACCTATCCCGGCACCACAGAGGAAGAACTCCTGCCCCGCATGGAGGCCAGAGGCCTGATTGTCGGCCAGGACGTGTTCTTGGTCTATTCGCCCGAACGCGAAGATCCCGGCAATGCTCACTTCACCACCAACACCATTCCCAAGGTCGTTGGCGGTCACACCGAGACCTGCCTGGAGATCGGCAAGGCGCTGTATGGCCCGGCAATTGATCGTATCGTTCCGGTCAGTTCAACCAAGGCCGCCGAGATGACCAAACTGCTGGAAAACATCCACCGTGCAGTGAATATCGGTCTGGTCAACGAAATGAAGATCGTCGCAGATCGCATGGGGATCGACATCTTCGAGGTGATCGACGCGGCAGCGACCAAGCCTTTCGGCTTTACGCCCTATTATCCAGGCCCGGGATTGGGTGGGCATTGCATTCCCATTGACCCGTTTTACCTGACGTGGAAAGCGCGTGAATACGGTCTGCACACCCGCTTCATCGAACTGTCAGGCGAAATCAACCGTGCGATGCCGGAATACGTTGTCGGCAAGCTGGTCAAGGCGCTGAACGATCGACGGAAATCGCTCAAGGGCAGCCGGGTCATGGTTCTGGGCATCGCTTACAAGAAGAACGTCGATGACATGCGCGAAAGCCCTTCGGTGGAAATCATGGAGCTTCTGCGCGACGCCGGCGCAGACCTTCAGTATTCCGACCCTCATGTGCCCGTGTTTCCAAAGATGCGCGAGCATAGCTTCAACATAAGCAGCACGCCTCTGGCGGCGGGCATGTGCTGGTCACG